>NZ_JAQFIT010000014.1:0-110180 GCF_029504805.1 Ereboglobus sp. PH5-5
CGTTGCCGCGTCGGTGCGCAGTTTCACAGCGCGCCAATGCAACAACTTCTTCGCCCATGCACATTATGCGACTAATTAATTAGGAATTGCTCTAGTCGCATGCGATAAATCCTACATTCATTCCCCCAAAACGCGCTGATGCGCCCATGGGCACGCGGGAAGCTTTAATACGCCAAAGGATTCTTATGCCTTTTGGCAGGCCCCTCGCAGACTCGTAGAGCGGATATTACATTCTGCCGCAGCAAGGCCGCCCCGCCTTGATTTTCCCTCCCCTTCCCCGCACAGGCGCCGCGCGTCGCAAAAAAGTTAAAAGCCACGGAGAAATGCACTATTAGATTTCGCAATACTTTGACGCGGCACAGGCGGGGGGAGCCCCGGGAACGCGGGCATCCTGCCCGCAGGTTTGGAGGTTTGTGCGGCGCGCCATGTTGCGGGCGTCCCGCCCGCGCTCCCGGGCGCAAGCGCGCTCTACCTTGCCCTGCAAAATTTTAAGATGCACCCACGGAAGGGCATCAGTTAAACTTTATGTTTACAAGGCGGCGAAACCTATCATCTTATTGACCCTTTCCTACCATGATTACGAACATCGACCACTTGGGAATCGCAGTCACATCCATCGACGCCGCACTGGGCTATTATGAAAAAGTCCTCGGCCTCAAATGCACGCATCGCGAGGAAGTCGCATCGCAAAAAGTGCGCACCGCATTCATCCCATGCGGCCAGGTCAATATCGAGCTCCTCGAGCCCACCTCGCCGGACAGCCCGATCGCGAAGTTTCTCGAAAAGAATCCCCACGGCGGCATCCACCATATCGCCTACGCCACCGACGACATCACCGGCCAGCTCGCGCAGGCCAGCGGCGCCGGCGCGCGGCTCATCAACGAAACACCCGTCGAGGGCGCGCACGAAAAACTCGTCGCCTTCCTCCATCCGAAATCCACCTTCGGCGTGCTCACCGAGTTCTGCATGAGCAAACCCGGCGCGCAGCACTGAGGAGCGATTTCCCAACCTTCAAACCTAATTTTTCACCATGGCAATATCCCCTAAACTGCTCGAAGAGCTCGCTGAAAAACGCAAAATCGCCCTCTCGGGCGGCGGCCCGGAAAAACTCGAGGCCCGCAAGAAAAAAGGCCTTCACACGGCCCGCGAACGCCTCACCTCGTTCTTCGACGGCGGCCAGTTCCTCGAACTCGGCCTCCACGTCGAACACTCCTGCCACGACTTCGGCATGGCCGACAAGCACATGGCCGCCGACGGCGTCATCACCGCCATCGGCTACGTTGACGGACGCCCCATCGCCGCGTTCGCGCAAGACTTCACCGTCGGCGGCGGCGCCGTGGGCCGCATGCACGCCAAGAAAATCTGCGACCTGCTCGACTACGCCAAACAATCCGGCATGCCCGTCGTCGGCATCAACGACTCCGGCGGAGCCCGCATTCAGGAAGGCGACGAGGCGCTCTCCGGCTACGGCCAGATCTTCTTCCGCAACACCCTCCTCTCCGGCGTTGTGCCGCAAATCTCCGTGATCGCCGGCCCCTGCGCGGGCGGCGCGGCCTACTCGCCCGCCCTCACCGACTTCATCATCATGGCGAAAAACGGCGCGCAAATGTTCATCTGCGGCCCCGAAGTCATCAAGGCCGCCACCGGCGCGACCGTCACCATGGACGACGTCGGCAGCGCCGTCACCCACGCCTCCGTTTCCGGCAACATCCACTTCATCGCCGACAGCGGCGTTGAGGCCATGCAGATCGCCAAGAAACTCCACTCGTTCCTCCCCTCGAACAACGTCATGGACCCGCCGCACAACATGAACGTGCCGCTCGACATGACACCCGACCCCGTCCTCAACGAGATCATGCCCTCGAACGGCAAGGAAGGCTTCGACGTCAAGAAAGTCATCGAACGGCTCGTGGACAACGCCGACTTCCTCGAAGTGCAGCGCGACTTCGCCCGCAACATGGTCGTCGGCTTCGGTCGCATCCAGGGCATCGTCGTCGGCATCATCGCCAACCAGCCCAACTTCAAGGCCGGCACCATCGACATCGACGCCTCGGACAAGGCGGCCCGCTTCATCCGCTTCTGCAACGTCTTCAACATCCCCCTGCTCACCCTCGTTGACACCGGCGGCTTCCTCCCCGGCATCCAGCAGGAACGCGGCGGCATCATCCGCCACGGCGCGAAAATGCTCTTCGCCTACTCCGCCGCCACCGTGCCGAAAATCACCGTCATCATGCGCAAAGCCTACGGCGGCGCCTACCTCGCCATGTGCCCCAAGGACCTCGGCGCGGACATGGTCTTCGCCTGGCCCACCGCGGAAATCGCCGTCATGGGCGCGGCCGGCGCGGCCAACATCCTCTTCAAACGGGAAATCTCCGCCGCCCCCGACCCGAAAGCCAAGGCCGCCGAGCTCGCCGCCGAATACCAGTCCAAGTTTGCCGCGCCCTACCGCGCCGCCAGCAAGGCCTTCATCACCGACGTCATCGAACCCTCCGAGACGCGCGGCAAAGTCGCCATGGCCCTGCGCGCCACGCTCAGCAAACGCGAAACCCGCCCGCCCAAGAAGCACGGCAACATTCCGCTCTAAAAAAACGGACGGACCACCGTATAATCACGTCACCCGCTCGTAACAACCCGCCGTCCGCGGCCACGCGCAACGAACGGCGGGGCACCAAAACGAATACATGACCAACACACTCATCCTGCTCGCACAAACCGCAGCGCCCGAGGACGCCGTCCTGTTCGGAAACAAATGGATCGCCCTCGCGGTAATCCTCTCCGGCGTGGCAATCTTCATCGCGCTCATCGCCCTCTTCGGACGAATCCTCGCCGCCACGCACCCGGACGAAAAGAAAACCGCCGGCGCAAAGGCCAAATCCGCGGCCCCCGCGCCGCTCGTTGTCGAAGTGCCCAATGCCAGCACCGACACGCCCTCGCCCCAAATACTGGCGGTGATCGCAGCCGCGGTCGCCACCGTGTTCGGCCCCAGGGCGCGAATCGCCGGGGTGCAAACCGCAAAGCCGCCCACCGTCGAGGCCCTCATGCAAATGTGGTCCCTCGAAGGCCGCCGCCAAATCTACACCTCGCACAACCCGCGGGGATAAAAAACTGGCCAAACGAAAAACACTCACACATCAACCAACAACCATTTAACCAAAACCAGAAAATCACATATGAAAAAGCTCCGCGTTACCGTAGAAGGCAAAGCATACGACGTCCTCGTCGAAATCATGGATGAAGGTGCCTCCGCGCCCGCCGCCACGGCACCCGTGCAAAGCGCCCCCATGTCCGCGCCAATCACAGCGCCCACGCCCGCGCCTGCTCCCAAGGCCGCGCCCGCCGCCGCCGGCGCAAGCGACATCGCCAGCCCCCTCGCCGGCAAAGTCGTCTCCATCGACGTCAAAGTCGGACAGGACGTGGCCGAGGGCGCCCAAGTCGCCACCATCGAGGCCATGAAGATGAACACCTACATCTACGCCCCCAAAGCCGGCAAGATCGGCTCGATCCACGCCAATGTCGGCGACGGCATCGAGGAAGGCGCAATCATCATCAAATACGCCTAAGCCGCAGACCAAACACACTTCAATTAACAAAAACCGCCGGCTCAAAACCGGCGGTTTTTTTGCGCCTCCCGGCATATAATGCGCGCCCTGAAAACCGGCTCCGCCCGCAACCGCATTATTTTCAGGCGGAAACACCGTCTTCCAAAACAATTGCAGTTATAAATTCTGCATTGCAATAAGCGGCGCATTAACTCTTTCTTCACAACTCTCTCCATCGCTCAACAGCGGACGGAAACCCAACAAGACAACCAAACTATGGAAACTTCCATGCATCCAAACGCCAAGGCCGCCAAGCGCAGCCTTCTGTCCACCCTCGCTCTCTCGGTCGCCCTCGTCGCCACGCTCGGCACGGCACACGGAGCAGGCTTTGCAATTTACGAAACCGATGCACGCGGTTTCGCCATGGCCAACGCCAACGTCGGACGCAACGACGACGCCAGCGCGCTCTACTCCAATCCCGCCGCAATCACCCAGCTCCCCGGCCTCCAAATCAAAGCCGGCTTGAGCTTCATCATGCCTGACATCGACGTGACGACATGGGGCTCCATCGACGGCCAGGTTTCCGGGGAAAAGAAAACCTCGATGAACTCCTACACCGCGGTCATCCCGAACATCTACGCCACCTACCGCATCAACGACAACATGGCGGTCGGCATGGGCATCTTCGTTCCCTACGGACTGAAGAGCGACTTCGAAAAAGAACCCATCGTCTGGCCCGGCGCATACAACAACTACTACACGGAAATCGAAACCGTCGAGATGTCGCCGACCTTCGCCTACCGCCTCGTCCACGACCAGCCTTGGGCCAAAAACCTCTCGGTCGCCGTCGGCCTCGCGATTCTCAGGACTGATATCACGATCAAACGCCAGATGCTGCTCGGCGCCGGCCCCACCTACACGCCCCTCTACCTTGAAGGTGACGACTGGGAATTCGGATACAACCTCTCCGTCCAGTATGAAGTGAACGACCAACTCGCCTTCGGTATCGTTTACCGTTCCGGCTTCGACACCAAGATCACAGGCGCCAAGGCCAATCTCGTTGGTGTGAAAACCAGCAACGACGCATGGGGTAAAATCGACCTGCCCGAGTCATGGTCCTTCGGCGTCAACTACTCGCCCATCGCGCCCCTCAACATCGGCTTCCAAGCCCTCCGCACAAACTGGGGCTCCTACGACAAGCTCACGATTCAGGCATTCCCTGACAGCACGGTCTCCGTGGCGGAAAAACACTGGAAAGATGTCTGGCGCTACAGCCTCGGCGGTGAATACCAGCTCAACAACGCCCTCGCCCTGCGCGCCGGTTTCGTGATCGACAAGGATCCGGTAAACACCAGATATGCCGATTACATGGTGCCCTCCAACGACCGCCAGATATTCAGCGTCGGCGCCGGATGGAGAATCAGCAAGGCCGTCACCCTCGATTTCGCCTACGGCTACATCAAAATCAAGGAGAGCACCTTCAGCGAGCGCACAGCCGATCACGTTCTCAACACCAAGGTTCACACCGGTAACGCGCACATCTTTTCCGCCAGCATAGCCTGCCGCTTCTGATAAGAATCAGAACAGGAAAACAATCTCCGCCAAAGCGCGACGCCCTCAAAAGCGTCGCGCTTTTTCTTTTTTTCAAAACACCGCTTGCACTTTTTTCGACCGCCATTAATACGTTCACGGCAACCATGACTCAGGCCGCCAACATATCCACCAACCCGATCGACGCAGACTTTTATCTGGCCGCCGACGATTTCTTCAAGGCCAACCGCCCGGTTGCCCTCACCTTCGACGACGTCTCGCTCGCCACGCGCTACTCCCAAATCCTCCCCCGCGACACCGACCTCGCCACCAGCCTCTCCGACTCCCTCCGGCTGCAAATCCCCATCATCTCGTCCGACATGGACACCGTCACCGAGTCGCGCATGGCCATCGCCATGGCCCTCAACGGCGGCATGGGCCTCATTCACTACAACATGACGCCCAAGGACCAGGTCCGCGAAGTCGCCCGCGTCAAACGCCACATCCACGGATTCCTCCAGGACCCCATCACCATCCGCCCCGACATGCTCATCGGCGACCTCCTCGCCCGCATCGAGCAAAAGACGTTCTCATTCTCAACCTTCCCCGTCACCGACGAAAACGGCGTCCTCCTCGGCCTCGTCTCCGGCAACGTCGTCAAGGAACGCTACAAGGCGAAAAAAATCGCCGATGTCATGACCCCGCGCGCCGACCTCATCACCGAGCACATCAACGCCGTCACCAAGAACCCCATCAAGGCCGCCGACACCTTTTTCAACCAGCACATAGGCATCAACAAAATGCTCGTCGTCGATGACGCCGGCAAACTCCGCGGCATGGTCACCAGCCGCGACGTTGAAAGCATCACCGACGAGGCCAAGTCGCAGCGCAAACCCGCCCGCGACGCCAATTTCCGCCTCGTCGTCGGCGCCGCCATCGGCCCCGTCCGCAACCCCGACGGCTCGCTCGACCGCGAAAAAATCGTCTCGCACGTCTCCGCGCTCGTCGCCGAAAACGTGGACGTCGTCGCCATCTCCACCGCGCACGGCCACACCGCCGGCGTGGGCGACATGGTCAAGCTCGTCCGCGACGCCTTCCCCGAGCTCACCATCATCGCGGGCAACGTCACCAGCGCCTCCGGCGTGGAATACCTCGCCGACTGCGGCGCAAGCGCCATCAAGGTTGGCCAGGGCCCCGGCTCCATCTGCACCACGCGCATCGTCGCCGGAATCGGCATCCCGCAGCTCACCGCGCTCTACACCGCATCGAAGGGCGCCGCCGCCAAGGGCGTGCGCATCATCGCCGACGGCGGCATCACCAAGTCCGGCGACATCGTCAAGGCGCTCACCCTCGCCGACAGCGTCATCCTCGGCGGGCTGCTCGCCGGCTGCCGCGAAGCCCCGGGTGAAATCATGGAAATCAACGGCAAATTCTACAAACAATACCGCGGCATGGGCACGCTCGCCGCGATGAAAGCCGGCAGCGCGGCCCGTTACGGGCACGACAAAAACGACACCGCGCGCAAACTCACCGCCGAGGGCATCGAGGCGCTCAAGGAAGTGTCCGGCTCGACGGACGACGTCCTCGGCAACCTCATCGGCGGCATCCAAAGCGGCATGGGTTATCTCGGAGCACAAACCCTTCCCGAGCTCCGCGCCAACGCCCGCTACATGCGAGTGAGCCCGGCCGGCCAAAAAGAGGCCTCCCCCCACGACGTGATCGAAGTCTCCACGCGCAAGCAGTAAAGCTGACCATCGATCACGGTGGAGTATTTCGGTTTATTCTGTCGCATTTTGAGGTAGGGCGAACCGTCTCGGTGAGCCGAGAATGTTGCGGCTCAGCCAGAGGCTTCGCCCTACCTCAAAATGCGACAGAGCAACCCCAAAAAGCTCTAATGGCGAAATGTGCGGTGCCGTTATACTGCGCATTAGTCGGAAGGCGGCGGACTGTCTGGCGGGGATTGGTTTTGCCCAATGTAATTTTGGGTCACGCGGTAAAGGAGCAAGGCTATCCATGTCAGCATAAAGAGCATTGCGATGTCACCAACAAGAAGCCCTGGATCCAGCCAATATAAGCGGGGAACTAATATAAAAAGACCAATAACGCTCACCATCATCGGGAAAAATATCAGCCATACGGCTATTACTGTGAACAGTTTGGTGTGTTTGCCGAATGCCGCCTCCCGCAACAGAAAACCTTCCGCAAAGATGCGCTCAAATGGCGCGATTGCGGCAGTGGCGCTTATAGGGGCGCCACATGCAACGCAGAAATTGGCATGCGGCGCGTTGTGCTGGTGGCAACAGGGGCAAATCATCCACTCCAGATCATTCTCGATCTCAGAATCCCGAGCTGTCACGTCTTCGATGCGGACGTTGTTGCTGGCATCGGGATTTTGCATCGGGGTATTTGTGGAAATGATTGCGGGCTGCCTAACTCTTCACCGCCTTCGCCGCGGCGGCGATTGTCGCCTTCGCCTCCGGCGTGCGGCGGCAGACCACGCTGAGCATGTGCACGAGTTTTTCCAGGGATTCGCGGCTCGGGTTGCCGAGCAGCGCCGCCTGTATCCAGTTGTGGTTTAGCAAATATTGGCTGCGGTAGCTGAGCCAGAAACCGCGCATTTCAAGTTCCTCGCCGAGCTCGGCGGCGGACATTTCCTTGACCGGCAGGATCGTCATGATGCCGGGGCTGGCGACGTCCTCGGACGCGGCGAGCTGGAAACCGAGACTCTGGAGTTGTTCGCGGAGCCACTTGGCGTTGTCGGCGATTTGTTGCATGCGCTCGGGCGTGGCTTGCTGCACGGCGATGTCGAGCGCGGCGACGAGGTTTGTGGAATGGGTGTGGGGCACGCTTTGGTTTTCGAACCAGTGGCCGAGATCGAGATAGCCGGGGAAGCGGTCGGGGTGAGGCTCGGGTTTGTAATTATGAAACACCATCGCGATGCCGGGGAAGCTGCCGAGGCCCTTGCCGGAGGCGCAGGTCGCCAGATACATGCCATGAAGATCCACGGGCATGGCGCCGATGGAGCTGATGCAGTCGGCGCAGAGGTGGAGGTTAAGGCGGTCGGCGAGTTTTTTGAGCGCGTCCAGCGGGTTCATGATGCCGGTGGACGTTTCGTGATGGACAAACCAGATCCAGCCGCCGGCGGGGAGGCGCTCGGCGAGGCGGGTGACCTCGGCCATGTCGAAGGTGTGCCCCCAGGGAAGCTGGAGCCAGTCGTAGCGGAGTCCGGCGTTGCGGGCGTTGCCTGCGAGGCGTTCGCCGAATTCGCCGTTGGAGAGGATGAGACCGGTGGTGCCGAGAAGGGCGAGCTGATTGGCGACAGTGGCGTTGGCGATGGTGCCGGAGCCGAGCATGATCTGGACATCGGCCGCGCCGGTGAGCTTGCAGAGGCGCGCGCGAATGTCGGCCATGCGGGTGATAAACAGCTTGCTGCGGTGCGAGATGGCGGGGCCGGAGAGCGCCTGGCGAACCTCGGAGGAGGTGGGGACGGGGCCGGGAAGGAAGTTGAGGACGTGCTGCTCGGGGGCGGGCCCCTCGACAAAGGAGCTGCGGAGCACGGTGCTTTTTTCAAGGGTGCGGCCGAAGTTTTCCAGCGTCAGATACATGGGCTGGTATTGCGCCTGCTCGGAGCCGACGAGGGGGCCGAAGGGAACGAAGCCGAGATGCCGGTAGAGTTTCAGCTGGCGCGTGGTGGCGGAAATGATGCAGATGTCGTAGCCGTTGTGGAGGCAGTGGCGCACGGCGTGCTCGAAGAGCTTTGGGAAGACGACGGTTTTGCGCGCGTCGGGCTCGACGGCGAGCAGACGCACTTCGCAGGCGGAACGGCCGGTGGGCAGGTATGCGTCGAGATTGGCGAGCTTGCTGTCGATGGAAAAGGGGCGCGTGCCGCGAATGGCGAGCATTCCCATGAGGCGGCGATCCTGCAGGCAAATGATGTAGGTGTTTTCGGCGTGAAAACGATCCACGAGGCGCTCGTCGGTGTTCGGGGCGTGCTGGGGAATTTCCTCGACGAAGGTGCGGTAATTGAGGCGGTGGATTTGCTCAATTTCCCAATCTTCGGTCGCGATTTTGTAAATATATTCAGTTTGGTCGTTTTTGTCGGCCATGGTGGTAAGAAAGTGTGGCAATAAAAGGGAAAGTGCGCGGGGTGGAAAGGGGAAAAACAAAGCGCTCTCACCGGGGGGATGTGCGTAAAAGTGTTACTGGAAGGACTGCCAACCGCCCCGCCCGCCGTTCCGGTCACGCTTTTTTTCCAAGCACGGCAAGAATGTTTGCGCGATGGGAAATCCAGAGTGTGAGAATCATTGCCGCGCAAATGAGCGTGGAGGCGGGATCACGCCAGAGCCACCAGGCAATCACGGGAAAAAGCGCATGCGTGACGAGCCACGAAACCGAAAAGGAGCGGCGGAAAACCGGCTTGAGCGCGAGCGCGAGCACGATGCAAATCGCGGCGGGAATAAAACCCTGCCCGCCCGCCAGCGGACACCATGCGCCGTAAAAAGTGGCCACGCCCTTGCCTCCGCGAAAGCCGAGCCAGACCGGCCAGATGTGCCCTGCGACAACGGCGTAGGCCGCGGCGCACCGCCATGCCGGGGGCGAGTCGGCCATGAAATAACTCGCGGCAAGCGCGACAAGGAAACCCTTGAGTATGTCGATGAGGACAACGGTATAAAAACCGCGCTTGCCGAGAACGCGACCGGCGTTGGTGGCCCCGGTCGCCCCGCTGCCGATTTCGCGAATGTCGACTCCGCCGCGCTTTCTGGCCAGCCAATACCCGGGCGACAGCCCACCGATAAGATAGGCTGCGACAATAAACGCGATGTTCGACCATGCGGGCATGACGGCGGTTAGGATGTTTTCAGTATGCAAAAAAATTAGGGCGCGGAAGGCGCGGCTCGCAAGCACACACATGCGCGCCATGCCATCCGGCAAATTTATTTGGCGTTGCGAATTATCCAAAATCAAAACACTTCACCGCGATGGCGAATCGCATCATGAACACGATCAAACGCACGCTCCCCATGGTATTCATTCCCGCAGCAGTCCTGGCCCTTGCCTCCCAACCCGACGCCCTGGGCGCGCCCGAAATCAATCCCGATTCGTCGGCCACGTTTCGCCTCCGCGCGCCCGACGCGCGCACGGTCGAGCTGCGCTGCGAAGGCATTCCCTATACCGCGCTCGCCAAGGGCGACGACGGCGTGTGGACATTCACAACCGCGCCCCTCGCGCCCGACATTTACGCCTACTCCCTTCTCGTCGATGGCGTGCGGATTACCGACCCCGCAAATCCGCACCTCAAATACAACCTCATAAACAACTCCAGCGAGCTCATCGTGCCGAGCCCCGCCGGCGCGCCCCCGAAGGCATGGGAGCGCACCGACGCGCCGCGAGGCGCGCTGCACCGCCACTCCTTCAAGACCAAGGTCTCCGGCGACGACCGGGACTTCATCGTTTACACCCCGCCCGGCTACGATCCCGCCGACGCCTCCGCGCGTTATCCCGTTTTGTATTTGCTGCACGGATACAGCGACGACGCCACCGCATGGACAACCGCGGGCCGCGCCGACATCATTCTCGACAACCTCATCGCCTCCGGAAAAGCGCGCCCCATGATCGTCGTCATGCCGCTCAGCTACGGCACGATGGAAGTCGTCCGCGCCGGCTGGCAGGGCATGCGCGCCAAGCCCGGCCTGTGGGAGCAAAACATCCGCGACTTCACGCCGATCCTTCTCGACGAGGTGCTTCCGCGTGTCGAGGCCGCCTACCGCGTGTCGACCGCGCGCGAGGATCGCGCCATCGCCGGCCTCTCGATGGGCGGTGCCGAGTCGCTCAACATCGGACTTAACCACATCGACAAATTCGCGTGGATCGGCGCATTCAGCTCCGGCGGCCTGCCCGGGGATCTCGACGCGGCGTATCCACATTTCAACGACACCACCGCGAAACAAATTCGCCTTCTCTGGATCGCCTGCGGCAACACGGACCAACTCCTCACCGCAAACGACCAGGCCGTGAGCTGGCTGAAAGACAAGGCGCCCGACGCCCCGCTCTATTACGTCGTCACCGACCTCGGCCACACCTTCCGCAACTGGCGCCGCTACCTCGCCGAGTTCGCGCCGATGCTCTTCAAGAAATGAAAAAGGATTTTCTATCAACGCCCGGCCAAGGTGGCACAGACATTCCTGTCTGCGCGGGAAGGGGCGCGCGAGCCACGGCACGGATAAGAATGCCCGTGCCACCCTGGAAACGAAACATCGGCGTCCGCTTGTGCGTCGCCGTGTTTTTTCTGCTCCCCGCGCTCCGCGCCATCGACTGGGAGCGCACCGAAATCGAGCAGCGCGCCGAAATCGGCGAGACGCTCCCGCCCTATGAATTCATTTTCAAAAATTCAGGAACGGCACCCGTCAGCATCACAAACGCCCGCGCCGGGTGCGGCTGCCTCGCGCCCGTGATCGACAGGGAAACACTCGCGCCCGGCGAAACGGGCAAGATGCTCGTCAAGTTTGACCGCACCGGACTCGTCGGCGAAGTCGCGCGCACCATCACGATCACGACCGACGAATCGCGCAACAACACCTACGAACTCACGCTCCGCGCCAATCTGCCCGAACCGCTCACCATCGCGCCGCGACTCGTTTTTTGGAAAAGCGAAAATTCCGCCTCCACAAAATCCATCGACATAAAAATCAACTTTGCCACGCCCGTTGAAATCACGGACGCGACATGCAGCCGCGACAACTTCGACCTCGCGCTTGTCGCGATCGAACCCGGACGCCACTACCAGCTCGACGTCACGCCGCGAGACATCGCCACGCCGCGCCTCGCCGTCATCACCCTGAAAACCGCCGCGCCGCTTCCCGCCGGAACGACGCTCACCGCCTATGCGCAAGTCCGCTGAAATCGATTTGACAGGACGGGGCCGCGGCTCAGACGGAGGCTTCGCCCCACCCCATAGCTGATGCGTCCGCTCCTCCGCCAAGCCCTCATTCTCCTCGTGCTCGCCGCCGTTCCGGCGCTGATTTCGGGGTTCATGCACCGCGAGCTTTTTGACGACCCGCCACTCGCCGGCGACGAAACCACGTGGGCGCAAGTTTACGCATGGCAACGCGAGGCCGGCGCGGCGACATCGCAGCCTCGCATTCTTCTCATCGACGCGCGCCCCTCGGAATCCCACGCGGCCTCGCACGCACCCGGCGCGCTGCCGCTCAACCCGGCGCATTGGGAGCAACAGCTCCCCGCAATCATCGAGGAGCTCGGGCGCGCCGCTGAAACGCGCGTTGTTGTTTATTGCGACGACGCGCTCTGCGACACCAGCCGCACCGTGGCCGAACGCATCCGGCGAGAACTCGCGCTCACAAACGTGTTTATCCTGAAGGGAGGCTGGCGCGCGCGATGAACAACAACAATTCCACCCCCGCCGGCATTGCAAACACGGTGCCCGCGCGCATCACCGCCTCGCTCACGCTTCTCATCATCGCGGGCGTCTTTCTTTACGCGGGCGTGTCGAAAGTCAGCGATCCCGCCGCCTTCGCTCACGCCATCGAACTGTATCGCGTCGTGCCGCGCACGCTCGCCGTCATCACGGCGCTCTGGCTGCCGTGGATCGAGATTGGCTGCGCGTGCGCGATTTTCATTCGCGGCTTGCGCGGCGGCGCGCTCGCGATCCTCACCGCGTGCAGCGTCGTCTTCACCGCGATGATTGTCAGCGCCCTGGCGCGCGGCCTCGATATTTCCTGCGGCTGTTTCGGCGATGGCGACACCGGGCGCGCCGCGCTGCTCGTCAGCCTCGCGCGCGCCGCGATTCTGGCCTTTGTTTGCGGAGCAATGTTTCTCCGCCATGCGGCACAAACGGCCAAACCCGCGTAGAGTTTTAGGTAGGGCGAACATTCCCGGCTCACCGGGACGGTTCGCCCTACCCAATGCGTTTTTTCGCCGTGCTACGGGAGCCAGGGGAATTTGCGGGCGTCGGGTTTGCGCTTTTCGCGCTGGGCGCTGTGAAACTCCTTGGCCTCGTCGGTCATGTAGTAGAGCAGCGTGGCGTTGCCGGCGAGCTCCTGGATTCCGCTCTGGCCGTCCACGTCGGCATTGAACGCGCTCTTGAGGCAGCGGATGGCGAGCGGACTGTGCGTGAGGATTTCACGCGCCCACTTCACGCCCTCGGCCTCGAGTTGCGCGACGGGAACGACCGCGTTGACAAGGCCCATGTCGAGCGCCTGCGCCGCGGTGTATTGACGGCAAAGATACCAGATTTCGCGCGCCTTTTTCTGGCCGACGATGCGCGCCAGATAACTCGATCCGAAGCCGCCGTCGAAACTGCCCATCTTCGGGCCGACTTGGGAAAAGATACCGTTGTCCGCCGCGATGGTGAGGTCGCACACGAGGTGCAGGACGTGACCGCCGCCGACGGCGTAACCGGCGACGAGCGCGATGACGACCTTGGGCATCGAGCGAATGAGTTTTTGCAGGTCGAGCACGTTGAGGCGCGGCACACCGTCGTCGCCCACGTAGCCGGCGTGGCCGCGCACACTTTGGTCGCCGCCCGCGCAAAACGCGTATTTGCCGTCGGTGTGCGGCCCTGCGCCGGTGAGGAGCACCACGCCGATTGACTGGTCCTCGCGCGCGTCGGCGAAGGCGTCATACATTTCAAACACCGTTTGAGGCCGAAAGGCGTTTCGCTTTTCGGGGCGGTTGATCGTGATTTTCGCAATACCATCAGCCTTGTGATAAAGGATGTCGGCATAATTTTTAACGGGTTTCCAAGTGATGTCGGCGGTGCTCATTTGTATGAGAAAAAAAGAATATTGAAGCGCGCACAATGCAGTCCGCGGCGCGCCGCGTCAACGGTTGCGCGCCCGCCAAATCCGCTCACCGAACCAAGGAGATGCCAAAGCGGATTGTGTCGGTGCGTTTGTCGTAGTTGAGCAGGCTTTCGCCGTAGCCATTCCAGTATTGAATCATGAAGTAGCCGGCGAAGTTTTTGAAAACGGCATCCAGCGGATAAGTGAGATCGACCTGCACCGCGCCCTTTTTGAGGCGCTGCCCGGCGCGCATGTGAACGACCAGGTTGACGCTGTCGTTCTTGCCGAGAGTGACCGTGAGGTCGCCGTAACCGCGATAATCGTCGAGATCGGGATTGTCGCTCATGTCGCCGATGTATCCCCATATTCTCGGCATCAGGATCATCCGCCATCCGTCGAGATTGCCAAAGGACACAAGCGCGCGCGCCGACACCTTGTTCATGCTGCGGGAAGCGTCGCCGTCGCGGCCGTTGGATTCGTGCCCAATCCCCGCCTGCCAGCCGAGCCAGTTGAAACCGCCGCCCTTTGTTTTTTCGGCGGGCATCATGTAGGCGCAAAACAACTCGGGCATGTAGCTCGTGTCGTAAAAGGGCGAGGAGTCGCCCTCGATGTCCCAAAGCGAGCGCTGCGTGTATGCAAAGCTCAGCCCCTTGAGCACGGGAAACTTTCGCGCCAGATACCCCTCGTCGGCGAGTATCCGATACATGAAGCTGAACTGAAATTTCGCGGCGGGATCATCGGGCCCGTAAATGAAATAAACCGGCTCGTAGGTGGAGAAGTTCTCAAGGAAACTGCGCTTGATTTTTTTGACCACGGGCGGCGGCTGCAGGCTATCGAGCGGCGCGGTGTCGGCGGCATCGGAGGCCTGCGCGGAGGCGGGTTTTATTTCGATGGCCGCGCGCACGGACGGCGGCTCGCGCAGCGTCAATATCCCCCCGCCAACCGCGCCATTGGGAAGCGCGAGTGTGTAAGTGCAGGAGACAAATCCGCGCGTGGTGATGCGCTCGACACCGCGAACATCCTTCGGGTGAATCTGGAGCGCGACAGGAATGGGCGCGCCCTTAGCGACGGACAATTCGCCCTGGAGCGACGCGGGCGCCTCAAAATCCACCGAGTAATCGGCGGTATTAAGCGCAACCAGATTGACGTTAATCGTGTCGCCGGCGCCCACGGCCCCGGACGGCGCGAGCAGGCTGAACACGATGGGCGACGGCGCATCAAGGGCGGGCGTGTTCGCCAGCACATCCGCGACGGCAGCAAACGCGATGCAGTGCACCGTGAGCAGTTTGGCGATTTGAGTGGCGATTTTCATTTGGTTAACGGAATGAGGCGCCCCGTCCGCGGGCAAGCCTTTGTCCGCGAATCACATTATTTTTAGCATGTTTTTGGTTACGCAAGGCATGGCGGGCGGCATGCGCGAGCAACACAGAAACCGGCAAACAAACGCGGGCGGCGATTTCCCTGCTTGATTTATTGGCGGGCACTTTGTGCTCTCATGAAAACGCCCATGCACCTGCTGCTCGCCAAAATCTGGATACACAAACCGCACCACTATATTTTTGAAATCGCGGATGGAATCGGCCTGCGCTGGTATGGGCTGGCGTATGTGCTCGGTTTTCTCGGCGGCGCGTGGTTGCTCACCCGCTACGCAAAGGCAACCCCGCCCCGCTCGCTGCTGCCCGCGGAAAAAGTGTGGGACTTGATCATCGCGCTGGTGCTCGGCGTGTTCATCGGCGCGCGACTGGGCTATTTTATTTTCTACAGGCCGGGCGACTTGGCGCAAAACCCGCTCGTGTTTTTCCGGGTGTGGGAGGGCGGCATGGCAAGCCATGGCGGATTTATCGGAGTCGTTCTCGCGCTCGTGTGGTTTGCGCGGCACAACAAAATCCCATTCCTGCACATCGGCGACCTGGTGGCCACGATCGCATCGCTCGGCCTGATGCTCGGGCGCATCGCCAATTACCTCAACGGCGAGCTTTGGGGCAAATTGACCGACGGCACATGGGGCGTGGTTTTCGCCGCCACCGACGGCGGCTCCCATCCGCGCCACCCATCGCAACTTTACGAAGCCGCGCTGGAAGGCGCGTTGCTGCTCGCGTTCGTGCAATGGCGGTTCTGGCGCACCGATGTCGCACGCAAACAGCCGGGGCGGCTCGGCGGCGAATTCCTCGCGCTGTATGCGGTGGCTCGCTGCGTTTGCGAATATTTCCGCGAACCCGACGCCGCTCTAATCTGGGGGCTGAGCCGCGGCACGTTTTATTCGATCTTCCTGTTCGCCGCCGGACTGGCGCTGGTTGTTTACTCGACGCGCAAGGCAAAAGAAATTCCGGCAAAAAAATCCAAGCGATAATTCATCAGGCAGAAAACGCCCCTTCTTGGACGGGCAAAAAAAGACCCCAAAAACCGTAGAAGTTTTTGAGGTCGAAAGTGGTGGCAAGACTCGGAATCGAACCGAGGACACGAGGATTTTCAGTCCTCTGCTCTACCAACTGAGCTATCTTGCCATTGCGCTTCCCAAAGGAAGAAGGGTGAACGGAAGCAAAAAATAACGAAGCCTCAAGACCAAAGTTGCCAATATCGCAAAATTGGGCGCGATTGTGACTGTCGGCGGAGGCGCGAACGTCGGCGCAATATCCCGTTTTTTAGCGAATAGGAGCACCTTTTTCACTTTCTCTTGCGCCGCCCACAGGCCGTGGCATCCTGTTGCTCAGTTTCCGCATTTCGTCGTCCCCCGCCCGTCCCCATGCCACCACATCCCGTAGTATCCGCAGAGATTTATGTCATCCCCCTGGAGACGGGCCGGTATATTATTTATGCGCCGCTACGGAAGGCGGCGTTTGTGGGCAATGCGCGCGTGGTGAACTTTCTCGCCGGATTGAAGGAGGGAAATTACGACGCGACCCTTGATGCCGACGGTTCCACGACCGAGTTTTTGCGCCGGTTAGAAATACTCGACGCGGGACCGGAGCAACAGCCCGAGGCTGTTTTTTCCGACACGCACGACCCGGTCTCCCTCACGCTCTTTCTCACCACCGCGTGCAACCTCCGCTGCACCTATTGCTACGCGGCGGCCGGGGACGGCCCCGTGCGTTCCATGTCACTGGAAACGGCGTTGCGCGGGGTCGATTTTATTGTCCAGAACTCGTTAAAACGCCGGACGGGATTCATCGACATCAACTTCCACGGCGGCGGCGAGCCGACCCAAAATTGGCGCGTGCTCACCGGCGCGCACGACCACGCGCGACGCCTCGCCGACCAGCACGGGCTGAAACTCACATGCTACACGGCAACCAACGCCGTTTTTTCAGACAAGCAGCTCGACTGGATTGTAGCCCACCTGCAGGGCGCGAGCGTCTCGTTCGACGGGCTGCCCGAGGCGCACGACACGCACCGCATATCCGCCAACGGCAAGGGCTCCAGCGAACGCGTCATGCACACGCTGCGCCGTTTCGACGAGGCCGGATTCTCCTATGGAATCCGCATGACCGTCACCGCCGACATGATTGCGCGCCTGCCGGATTCCATTGAGTTTATCTGCTCGCGCTTCCGCCCCGGCCAGATCCAAGCCGAGCCGGCCTACCAGATCGGACGCTGGGCCGGCGCGCCCTCGGCGGAAACCGACGCGTTCATCGCCGCGTTTCGGGAGGCGCAGAGTCGCGCAAAAAAGCACGGCTGCGAAGTCACCTTTTCCGCCGCGCGCACGGGCACGCTGACAAATCACTTTTGCGGCGCCACGCAAGACCTCTTCGCGCTCACGCCCGACGGCACCGCCTCCGCCTGTTACGAGGTTTTTGACGAAGCCAATCCGCGCGCGAAAATCTTTCTTTATGGAAACGCGGACAGCGACGGCGCGTGGAAGTTTGACATGGAAAAGCTGGCGTTTTTGCGCAGTCACTCCGTGGACAAGCGCGATTATTGCGAGGGTTGTTTCGCGCGCTGGACATGCGGCGGCGACTGCCTGCACAAGGCGCTCACCGTGTGCGGCGACGACGGATTTTCCGGCACCGACCGCTGCAACATCATTCGCGAGCTAACCAAGGACCAAATCCTCGCGCGCATCGCCGAGGCCGGCGGCGTGTGCTGGCACGGCCTGCCGGGCGACGACGAGGAGGGAAGCACATGCCCCAACTGCAACGAAATGGAAACCAAGGAAAGCGAAGCATGAGCCCCAACAACGACAACAAACCCGCGTTTCAACTCACCCGCGTAAGCGAGGGAGAGGAGTTGTATCAACAAACGGAAATCGTGATGCTAAACAAGGGACCCGGAGGAGGCGTGATGAGTCGCCGCGGGTTTCTTGGCGCGGGCATCACCGCGGCGGCTGCGGTGGCGCTGCTGAACAAGTTCACCATCGCGGCAAACGCCGCCAGGACGCCCAAAGCCAGGGCAAGCTCGGTATTGGTCGCTCATATCGGCCACGTTCACACGGTTCGCATAAGTCACGACGGGAAATGGCTGGCTTCGGGCAGCAGCGAGGGAATTATAAAATTATGGAGTTTCCCGGAGGGGGCGTTGATCAAGGCGTCGAAGAAAAACCGAACCAGGGTTACCACTGCCCACATAAGCCCCGACGGAAAACTTTTGGCCGCGGGAAGCAGGGACGGTGCCATTGCGCAATTATGGAGCCTGCCCAAGGTGGCGCTGAAGAAAAAACTGAAGGGACACGCAAAGGGCATCTGCTCGGTCTGCATAAGCCCCGATGGAAAATTGCTGGCTTCGGGCGGCCGGGACAAAACTATCAACCTATGGAGCCTTCCAAAAGGGGGATTGATCAAGAAACTGGAGGGGCACATTGACACTGTTGAGTCTGTTTGCATAAGCCCCGACGGCCAATGGCTGGCATCGGGAAGCAGCGACAAAACTGTTAAATTATGGAGCCTGCCCGATGGCGCCTTGCTCAACACCCTGACCGGGCACCCGAGAGGCATTAACTCCATTTGCGCAAGCCCCGACGGAAAACTGCTGGCTTCGGGAGGCGACGACAAAACAATCTGTTTATGGAGCATGCCGGAAGGAACCCTGGTTAAAAAACTGTCGGGACACACGAACGCCATCATGTCCGTTTGCACAAGCCCCGACGGGCAATTACTGGCATCAGGCGGCGTGGACAAGACCATCAAATTATGGAGCCTGCCCGACGGCGCCTTGCTCAACACCCTGACCGGGCACACGGGCGTCGTCACCTCTGTTTGCGCAAGCCCGGATGGAAAACTGCTGGCCTCGGGCAGCAGTGACCAAACCATCCGCCTGTGGAGCCTGCCCGACGGAAAACAACTTTCCTGCCTGGCGGACATGACCGCCAATCCCGCCAACAGGGAAGGCGCGACTGTCCACATGCGAAACGAATACGGGCAGACCATCACTTACACCCTGCCATGCGGATCCCCGCTTCCCCCCGGAGCCACCTGCCGGTGCAATTGCGTCCCCGGCTCCGTCAAAATATGCACGTGCCAGTCTGTCGCGACGCGGTGCCGCCACGGCTGCTCTTGCGTTCCCGTCTGCACCTGCCAGGCGGTGCGTTGCCGGCAGACGTAGCCGGGCGCCAAAACAGGAAGCCTCCAAAATCTTTCCAAAAGCGAACCCAACTTTAATAAAACAAAGAACACGCACCATGAGCACCGGCGACGCCAGCAAACCCGCGTTTCAACTCACCCGCGTCGACGAGGGCGAGGAGTTGTATCAACAAACGGAAATCGTGATGATAAGCGACGGGGCGGGAGGCGGCGCGATGAGTCGCCGGGATTTTCTTGGCGCGGGCATCACCG
Source organism: Ereboglobus sp. PH5-5 (assembly GCF_029504805.1). NCBI lineage: Bacteria > Pseudomonadati > Verrucomicrobiota > Opitutia > Opitutales > Opitutaceae > Ereboglobus > Ereboglobus sp. PH5-5. The sequence continues at coordinate 19,633 of NZ_JAQFIT010000014.1, forward strand.
CGGCGGCGGCGGTGGCGTTTCTGAGCGCGTGCGGCAAAGAGGAGACAACCGTTCGTCTGGCCCAAGCCGACAAGAGAGACGTCCTCGGGAAAAAGACGGCGCTGCTGCGGGCGCACAAAGAAAGCGTTAACTCCATTTTCATAAGCGCCGACGGAAAGTGGCTGGCGTCGGGCAGCAAAGACAAGACCGTCAAGCTATGGAAACTGCCGGAACGCATTTTGGAAAAAACATTGGACGGCCACAAAAACAGCATTCGCTCGGTTCTCATAACCCCCGGCAAGGGCGAGGCGTTGATTTCCGGCGGATTGGACAAGCAAATCAAAATATGGAATTTGCCCGGTGGCGAACAGGCCGCGAGCCTGGACGACCACAAAGGCGGCATTTTTGCCCTCTGCATGAGCCCCGACGGGACAATCCTGGCGTCGGGAAGCAGCGACAACACCATTAAGTTGCGAACCGAGGCCGGAACCAAAACATTAAAGGGGCACCAAGACTCTGTTCTCTCCCTCTGCATAAGCGCCGACGGGAAATGGCTGGCATCGGGCAGCCAGGACAAAACCGTCAAGCTATGGAGCCTGCCCGGCGGATCGTTGATCAATACATTCACAGGACACCATGGCCGGGTTGCCTCCGTCTGCATAAGCCCTGATGGAAAACTGCTGGTCGCGGGAGACAGCGATGGATGCCTCAGGCTGTGGAGCCTGCCCGATGGCGGGACGGTCAAGTTGCTGCGGGTGAAAAACCATATCGGAAGTTTTGTCTCAACCTGCATAAGTCCCGACGGCCAATGGCTGGCATCCGGTGACGCCGTTTCAAACATCAGATTATGGAGCCTGCCTGACGGCACGTTGATGAAAACGCTGTTGGGGCACACCGGAAGCGTGAATTGCCTCGGCATAAGCCCCGACGGAAAACTGCTGGCATCCGGCGGCAGCGACAGCACCATTCGGCTGTGGAGTTTTCCCGGGGGAGAATTGGTTTCCGCGCTGCCGGACATGGAGGATTTGATAAACCGACCCGAATCCGTGAAGGGCGCCGTTTTCGCCATGACGAGCGAAACCGGGCAAGTCATCACCTACACGCTCCCGTGCGGCGCGGCGATTCCCGCCGGCGCCACGTGCGCGTGCAATTGTGTTTCCGGCCTGCGAAAACCCGCGACACAAAGGGCCTCTTCGGGGACAAGGCCGAGCGGAGGCGGTTGCCGGCACGGGGGCGGTGGAAGTTATCAACGCTGCGTCTGCATGGCCGTGCGCTGCCGGAGGACGTGAATCGCAACCGGCATCCATCGGCCATTGCGAATGGCCGGCGCGCCCGGTGGACCAAACGCCGCGGCGCTACATTCGGAACGAGCCGCTTAGGGTGAAGATGGCGGAGACGATTGCGAAGGCGATGAAACCGACAAAAACAAAGGTGCCGCCGAGCATCACGCTCGTGATGACCTTCATGAAAAAGTTGAGCTGCGCCGAAACAATCTTGCGGTGGCTGTTCGAGATTTTTTTCAGGCTGGGCACAATGCTGCCGGTGTTTTCGCCGATGGCGAGCTGGTCGAGCACAAGCGGCGGAAAACACTCGGTGCGCTGAAGCGCGGAGGAAAGCGCCCCGCCCTCCATGACGTGCGCGCTCGCGTCGCCAAATGCCTCGCGATGCACGGTGTTGCCGATTTGGCGCTCGGTGATCTTGAGCGCGTCGGTGGTGGTGATTCCGTTTTCGAGAAGAATCGAGAGCGTCTGGCTGAAGGCGAGCACGCTCTGGCTCATGGTAAAGTTTTTCGTAAGCGGGAGCTTGAGCAGCCAGCCGTCGGTGATGTGGCGGCCCCTGGCGGTTTTTCGCCAGCGCCAGAAGGCGATCGCGCCGAAGACCAGCGCGCCCGCAATGAAGATGCCGTAGTGCAGCGCAAAGTCAGACATGCCAACCATGAGGCGCGTGGACGCGGGGAGTTTGCCGCCGAGCGAATTGAAGAGCCCCTGCATGCGGGGCATCAGGAAAAACATAAAAAAGAGAATGACGCCAAACGCGACCGTGAGCAGCAGTATGGGATAGGCGAGCGCGCTGACAAACTGGCGGCGCAATTCGTTTTGCTCGTTGTAATGCGCGATGAGCCGCGTGAGCACCTCGCTGAGGCCGCCGGTCGCCTCGCCCGCCTGGATGAGGTTGATTGCCGACGTATCGAAGACTTGCGGGAACTCCGCCATCGCGCGCGAGAGCGTGGCGCCCTCGCCGATGCGCTCCCAAAGGCTGGCGCACAAAAACCGGAGCTTGGGCTCGCGTATGCGCTGCGAGAGCATGCGGAGCGACTCGCCCGCGGAGAGTCCGCTCGAGACGAGATCGGAAAGCGCCTCAAGGAACGGAAGCTGTTCCTTTTTGGAAAGAGGCTTGGGCTTTTTCGATTTCGAGCCGCGGGACGGGGAGGATTGTTTTGGGGATGATGCGGCGGCGCCCGATCTGGCGGCCTTGCTTTTTGCGGGCTTGGCGATGACCGCGCCGCCCGCGGTGACCTCCTCGATCCGCTGGGGTTGCAAACCGCGCGCGGTGAGGTGGCGGAGGGCATCCTTGCGACTGGGCGCCTCCAGCGTCGAGGTGACGGTCTGGCCGGAGCGGTCGCGGGCGGTGTAAGTGTAGGCGGGCACGGGAAAAGAAGCTAGAAGATGAAGATCGAAATGGGCGAAGCCGGGCGAAGACAATTTGAGATGCAAATAGCATTTGGCGGACAACAAGCTGGCAGAATATCAGGGTTTTTTCTCCTGACTCCCGTCTCCTGACTCCTGTCTCCTTTGCTTGGCTTCATTTTTCCGCGGCGATGACCCGCACGATTTCGTCGAGGGTGGTGTGTCCGGCCTTCACTTTTTCCCAGCCGGAGATTTGCAATGGTTTCATTCCGTTTTCGCGGGCGCAAGTGGCGAGGGCTTGCGTGCTTTCCCGGCGGAGGATGAGTTCGTGGAGGGCTTCGTCGGGCTTGAAGATTTCGAAGATGCCGATGCGCCCGCGGTAGCCGGTGTTGCGGCAGCGGTCGCAACCGCAGGGAACCTTGAGGGTTTCGACGCGGTCGGCCTCGTCGGGGTCGATGCCGAGGACGCCGAGCGTTTCGCGGAGCTTGAGTTTGTTGACGGGCTCGTGCTTCGAGCAGTCGGGACAGAGGCGGCGCACGAGGCGCTGGGCGATGACGAGCTCGATCGCGGAGGCGACGAGGAAGGGCTCGATGCCCATGTCTATGAGGCGGGTGATGGCGCCGGGGGCGTCGTTGGTGTGGAGCGTGGAAAACACCAAGTGTCCGGTGAGCGAGGCGCGGATGGCGATGTCGGCGGTGTCGCGGTCGCGGATTTCACCGACCATAATGACGTCGGGGTCCTGACGGAGAATCGAGCGGAGCGCGGTGGCGAAGGTGAGGCCGATTTCCGGTTTCATCTGCATCTGGTTGACGCCGGGAACCTCATATTCGATGGGGTCCTCGACGGTGACGATGCGCAGGTCGGGCGAGTTGATGTAGCGCAGAAATGCGTTGAGCGACGTGGATTTGCCGGAGCCGGTGGGGCCGGTGACGAGGATGATGCCGTGCGGGTATTCGAGCACGGTTTTGATTTCGCGTTGCTCGTCGGCGCTCATGCCGAGGCGGTCCATCGTGTAGGCTTCCTTTTTCTGGTTGAGGAGGCGGAGCGAAACGGACTCGGCGTAAATGGTGGGCGCGGTGGCGACGCGGATGTCGAGGACGTTGCCCCCGGCGCGAAAGTTGATGCGTCCGTCCTGCGGCAGGCGCTTCTCGGAAATGTTGAGCTTCGCCATGATCTTGAGGCGCGAGATGATGGCGTCCTGAAAGCGGAGCAGGTTTTCGGGCACGGGCACGGGCACTAGCAGGCCGTCGACACGGTAGCGGATTTGGAGGCGGCCCTCCTGCGGTTCAAAATGGATGTCGGTCGCCTCGTCGTTGACGGCTTGCGTGATAACGTCGGTGACGAAACGCACGACGGCGGCGTCCTCATCGACATCGTCGTCGGCTTGCTGGATATTTTCGGGGGCGATGTAATCGTCGTCGCTGCCCTCGAGCGAACCGGAGCCGACGCCGAAGCGCTCGATTATGAGTTGGTGGACTTTGTCGGGATTGCCGAGATACCAGACGAGGGGACGCGGCGTGAAGGTGCGTATCCAATCGACAATGGCGGAATCGGGCGGCCATGAGGTCGCCAGCACGAGGGGCGATTGGGAATGGGGAATGTGGATTTCGGAATGCGGAGTTGGGGACGCTGGCGCGGCGCCGGAAGATGGTTCGGCGGGCTGGGTTTGGCTTTCTCCATTCCGCATTTCGAAATCCGCATTTCGAATTGGAATGATTTGGTAATCGTGGATGAGGCGGGCAGGCAGGAGACCGAGGGCGTCGGAGTCGGCCACTAGGTTTGTGACGGTGGGGAGGTTCGCGGCGGCGGCGAGTGCGTCGAGGGTGTCGGGGTCGGTTTTGACGAGAGCCGCGGCCAGGATTTTGAACCGCTGGGCGCGCGGAGCTTCATTGATGGCCTGCACTTGCTCTTCGTCGAGACGACGGGCGAGTGAGTCGGGAAGCGAGGTGTCGGTTAATAACATGGCGCGCGCTTTTCTGGTGCGGTTTTTGCGAGGAGACGCGAACGATCAGCCCCTTTTCTTTTTCTTGTGCCGCTTGGGCTCGGCGGGGAGGTCCGGCAGCGCGTTAACGTCGTCCTTCGGCGGCGCGGGTGTTTGCCCGAGGACTTTTTGAACGGCTTCCTTGTTGCTCATGCGCTCGAGTTGTTCCATGGCGGGCGCGTTGTCCGCAGCTGAGTTGGTAAGGACGGTGGGGCGCAGGAAGAAGATGAGTTCGGTGCGAGTCTGGCTGCGGGTGCGCTTGCCGAAAAGATCGCCGATAATTGGAATGGGGCCGAGACGACTGGTGGTCTTGGTTGCCGAGCTTTTTTGAATGCCGCCAAGGACAATAATTTCACCGCTTTTGACGATAATGGAGGACGAGGTGTTACGCTTTCCTATGATGTATTGCTCGTTGGAGTCGATGGTGACTTTGCCGGAGACGTCGCTGATTTCCTGCTGGATGTCGAGTTGCACGCTGCCGTCGTAACCAATAAGCGGAGTCACCGTGATGGTGGTGCCGATTTCCATCTGGGTGATGGACGAGGTCGTGGCGTTGTTGACATTGCCTGTGTTGACAGTGCTGGCAGTGATAACGGGGCGTGTTTCGCCAATGAAGATTTTGCCCTCTTTGTTGTGCATCGTTGTGATGGCGGGCACGGAGACAATGTTGGTGTTGTTTTTGCGCGGTGTGGTTTTAAGGCCAATGACAGCGGTGAGGGGCTGCAGGGATGACGAGTAGCCCCCGCTGTCGCTGCCTCCGAAACCGAAGCCGGGGCCCTCGCCATTAATCCCGGTGAGCTTGCCGTTTACCACGTTGAACCCGAGCGCATCAATGCCACTGCTGGCATCGTCCGTGAGGCTGACCTCGGCGATGACGACCTCGATGCGGACTTGCGCGAGGAGAACGTCGAGTTTTTCGACGAGCTCCTTGATGATGCGGATATCGTCAACCGTGCCGGACACGACGATGGCGTTGATGCGGGTGTCGGGTTGCACGGTGATGAAGCTGCTGAACTCGTTGCCCTCGAGCCCGAGGCTGCCGCCGGTGATGCCGCTGGCGGGCGTGGCGAAGGCGGGGCGCACACTTGCGGACTGGGTTCGTTGCTGGGAGGTGTTTCGGTTTTGCGTGGTGGCGCGCTGCTGGGTGTTACGGTTGGCCGAGGTGGTTTGCGTGGTGCGCTGTCGCTGGGTGGCGCTGGTGCCGCCGCTGGATTGCGCGGCTTGGGCGGCGCGGGTTTGCCCCGAGATGATGTTGCTGAGAAGCGTGGCGACATCGCCGCACTGCGCGCTCTTGAGGCGGATGACTTCGTTGCGGGTGTTGGGGTCGGCCTTGGTGTCGAGTTTTTTGATGAGGTCGTCGAAAAACGGAAGCTGCCGCGGATCGCCGATGACAACGACCTGGTTGGTGCGATCGTCGGAGTTGAACGTGGTGGAGGCGCCGAGCTGCTGCTGGAGCGGGCCGGTGAAGAGCGCCTTGATTTTGTTCACGATGTCCGAGGCCTTGGCGTATTCGAGCGAGTAAAACTTGGCCTGCACGGGCGTGGCGGCGGGACGGTCAACCTGCTTGATGATGGTTTCGACACGCTGGAGCGTGGAGATGGTGTCGGTGACAAGGAAGGCGTTGGCGCGCTCAAAAATGGAAATTGTCTGTATCTGCGCGTTGAGCATCGTGCTGATCATGGGGACGAACTCGCTGGCGCGAAGAAACTCGAGCTGGAAAAACTTGCTGGCGATGCGGCCCGAGGGCGCAAGGTCGAGCGTGGAGCCCTCTATGATGGTAGGCGCCTCGCTGCGAACGGTGTTAATGGGGACGAGCAGGAGGAGTTTTTCGCCGCGCGGAACGAGCGCGAGCTGGTTGACGGTGAAAAGCGTCTCGATGGCCTGCAACGCCTCGGCGCGCGTGGGCGGGGTGGCGAAGGAAAGCGAGAGGTCGGCGACATTGGGGAGCGTGGCGGGGCGGATGACGGTGCGTCCCGTGAGTTTTTCAAGCTCGGGGATGGCCATCGAAAGCGGCAGCGCGGTCCAGTTGATCGCGATGCGATCATCGGGATTGCCGGAGGGGGCAAGCGCGGGGGCGGCGGGGATTTCAGCGTCGGCCTGCGTCCACGGGGGCGAAAGAAGTATGGGGGAGCCGCCGGGTTGCGCCCGCGGCGCGGCCGGCGTGTTTCGTGCGATGGCCGGCAAAAACGCAGTGGCTGTGAAAATTGAGGCAAGGGCGATGCGGAGGATGCGCGGGGTCATGCTGGAGAGATGGGAAATTGGCTGCGATGGTTTGCTCGGCGGAAGGCGGAGAGTTGAGAGGGTGTTGACTGAAAAGAAAAGAGCGAAGAACGGGTTGGGCATGAAATTTGGCGGAGGTTTTGCAACGGGGCAAGACGTCCCTTGGCGCGGCAGGTTGCACGGGGCCTGACTCTAAATTAGCCGGAGTGCGCAAAAACGGCGCGCGAACATTAATCGCGGAACCGGGCATTTTTTTGGCATTGGAAGTTTCTCCTTGATGCGCGGCGGCGGGACTCTCATCTTCCGTGGTTCAATCGGATCGGGGCGTAGCTTAGCCTGGTAGAGCGCTACGTTCGGGACGTAGAGGTCGTGAGTTCGAATCTCACCGCCCCGACCATTTGAGACAACCGGAGCGGACGTGCGTCCGCTTTTTTTATTTTGAGAACGGATTATGCAGCCGTTCGTTTTCCAGGGTCGTGAGCGGGCCGTGTCCCGGGGCGATCACTGTCTTGCCGGGAAGCTCGGTGAAAAGGCGTTTCAGGCTGTCGGCAAAACTCTGCGCGCAAAAATAACCGCGCCCCGCCGAGCCCGCAAAAATCAGGTCGCCCGACACGAGCATTTGCGTGGCGTCGGGCAACGCGGGCGCGCTCACGACATAGCTGTTGTGCGCCTCGGCGTGGCCGGGCGTCTTGATCGCGCGCACCTCAAACGCGCCGTAGCGCAAGCGCGCGCCCTCGCCCATCGCGAAGCCGCCGCCGACCTCGCCGGCCATGGCGCTTGTGTCCGAAATGCAAATGCCCTCGGGGAAAAACACGGGCGCGCGACCAAGGATGCGCTGGAGCTCCTCCAGTCCGCCGGTGTGCTCGGTTTCGACATGCGTGATAAAAACGGCCTCGATCTTGCGAATGCGTTTCGGCCAGACGCGCTCGATTTGCGCATAGTCGGAGCCGGCGTCGAAAAGAATGCCGGAGGACTGGCCGCACTCGGCGACGATGTAGGCGTTGGCCACGCCGATGCCGTGGGGCGTGCGCAGCGGATAAAGGCAGAAGGGCAGGCCGGAAATCTCGGGCAGCGGATAACGATTCTGCGCGAGGGCGAGCAGGCCCGGCTCGTTGAGGCCGAGCGCGACGGCGAGCCGCTTGAGCTCGTCGGGCGTCAACTCATACCGATAGTCGATGGCGTCGTGTATTTTCTCGGCGGACACGCCCGAGCGCTCCGCGAGCGCCTGCTCGGTGCAGCAAGCGTGCCGCATCGCCTTGTCCAGGACGTCGCCGAGCTCGTCCTCCAGAGGTGCGTATTCGATGACCACGGCGGAAATGTGGCACGGGGTTTGACGAGGCGCACGTTAAAAGTGCCCGCTTCTACTTTACAGGCGGCGCGGCGGCGGGCAATTTCGCGGACGATGGATTCGCAACAACAAGAGATTCTGGATATTTTCACTCGCACGCGCGCGTTGTTGCGCGGGCATTTTGTGCTGCGCTCGGGATTGCACAGCGGGCATTTTTTCCAATGCGCGCAAGTGTGCCAGGACATGGCCGCGGTCACACGGCTGACCGAGTTGCTGCTGCCGAAGCTCGCCGGCTTGAAATTCGAAACCGTGCTCGCGCCCGCGATGGGCGGGCTTGTGATCGGGCAGGAGGTCGCGCGCCAGACAAATTCGCGCTACATTTTTGTTGAGAAGGAAAACAACGCGCTCGTGATGCGCCGCGGCTTCAAGATCGCCCCCGGCGAGCGCGTGCTCGTGGTCGAGGACGTGGTGACGCGCGGCGGCCGCGTGGTCGAGGCGCTCAACATCGTCAAGGCATGCGGCGGCACGCCCGCCGGCGTGGCGATGCTCGTGGACCGCAGCGCGGGCGCGGCCAAGTTCGAGGTGCCCGCGGTTTCGCTGCTGGAGTTGAGCTTCCCGACCTGGCCGGCCGACCAGCTGCCTCCGGAAATCGCAAAACTGCCGGTCGAAAAACCGGGCAGTTGACGGACTCGGGCGCGGATAAATTCCAAAAAAACAAAACGCGGATAGCTGAAAATTCCCATGTCACAATTCGATCTCATTGTCATTGGCGGCGGACCGGGCGGTTATGTCTGCGCTTTTCGCGCCTCGCAACTCGGCCTCAAGGTCGCGCTCGTCGAAAAGCGCCCCACCCTCGGCGGCACCTGCCTCAACGTCGGCTGCATCCCGACAAAGGCGCTTTTGCATTCAACCGAGCAATACGTTTTCGCCCGTGATCACGCCGCCGCGCACGGCATCAAGTTCGACGGCGTCGCCGCCGACATCGCGACCATGATGAAGCGCAAGGACTCCGTCATCGCCAAACTCACCGGCGGTGTCGCGCAACTCGCGAAGGCGCGCAAGGTCACCGTGTTCAACGGCAGCGCGAGTTTTGCCGGCGGCCCGGGCCACCAAGTCGAAGTCACCTCGACCGACGCCTCGACGGGCGGCAAACCCATCACGCAAACCATCTCCGCTCCGAACATCGTCATCGCCACCGGATCGCTGCCCGCCGAATTACCCTCGGTCAGGATCGACGGCAAAAACATCATTTCCAGCGACCAGGCCATCGCGCTCGACGAGGTGCCGAAAAAACTCGTCGTCATCGGCGGCGGCGCGATCGGGCTCGAGCTCGGCTCCGTTTGGGCGCGCCTCGGCGCCGATGTGACGGTTGTCGAATTCCTGCCCAAAATCGCCGCGGCGTGCGACGACGACATCGTGCGCAACTTCACGCGCCTCCTCCAAAAACAAGGTCTCAAAATCGAAACCAACGCAAAGGTCACCGGCGCGAAGTTCAACGGCCCCAGCGGCGTGCTCGCCGCCGAGCGCGACGGGGCGGCGCTTGAGTTTACCGCGGATAAAATCCTTCTCGCCGTGGGCCGCCGCCCCAACACCGAAAACCTCGGCCTGGAAAAAATCGGCGTCGCGCTCGATCCCAAAGGTCGCATCCAAGTCGATTCGGAATTGCGCACCAGCGTCCCCGGCATTCGCGCCATCGGCGATGTTGTCGCCGGCCCGATGCTCGCTCACAAGGCCGAGGAGGACGGCGTTGCCGCCGCCGAGTGGATCGCGGGAAAACACGGCCGCATCAACTGGGATTTTGTTCCGGCGATCATCTACACCGCGCCAGAGGTCGCCACGGTCGGCCTGGGCGAGGACGCGGCGAAGGCAAAAGGCATCGAGGTCAAGACGGGGCGCTTCAACTTTGCCGCAAACGGACGAGCCATCGCCAGCGACACGACCGACGGCTACGCGAAAATTATCGCCGACGCAAAAACTGACACGATTCTTGGCGCGCAAATCCTCGGGCATGGCGCGGGGGAGTTAATCGCCGAGGTCGTCGCGCACATGGAATATGGCGGCAGCGCCGAGGACCTCGCGCGCACCATCCACGCGCACCCGACGCTGGGCGAATCGATCAAGGAAGCCGCGCTCGCCGTCAGCAAATCGGCGATTCACGCATTGTGAAATCAGGGGAGGCGGAGTCCCGCCCCGCCCTTTTTGCATAAAAAACCCGGCGCGCGGAAGCGGGCCGGGCTCGGAAACGCGATGCGTTTGGAGAATGTTATTTGATTTCCTTGTGAACCGTGCGGCGCTTGAGGAAGGGATTGTATTTCTTCTTCTCAATACGCTCTGTCACCGTCTTTTTGTTGCGCGTGGTGAGATAACGCGAGACGGGTTTCCCCTCTTTGCGGGCTTCGGTGCACTCGAGTATGACGACTTCTTGCATAATGTTTTAAAATTGTTGAACGGGTGAGCAAACCAGCGCGGCGGCACAGCGCAACCACAATCTTGCGTCTAAAAATTTCGCCAAAACACAATCCATACGCCCCTCCGGCATGCGCGGACGCTCGACTTTCCCCCGCCGACTCGCATTAGCTGTGGGGGGGGCACCTCCCCTCCATTTCAAAAATTCAAAAAATTCTCCCATGCCACTGACCTTCGACAAACCGCTTCCCGAATTGCGCAAATATCGCGGCACCAATCCGCGCCCGGCGGATTTCGACGCCTACTGGCGCGCCGCGCTGCGCGAGCTCGACGCGACGCCCGCCAACGCCGAGCTCGTCCCCAACCGCGCCATCGCGCCCGCCGGTGTCGAGTGTTTCGACCTGTGGTTCGACGGCACGCACGGCGCCCGCATTCACGCCAAATACCTGCGACCCGAGCGCACGCCCGAAAACACGGACAAACGGCATCCCGCCGTGCTTCTTTTTCACGGCTACTCGGGGCACAGCGGCGACTGGCAGGACAAGCTCGCGATCGTCTCGCAGGGCTTTTGCGTGGCCGCGATGGATGTGCGCGGACAGGGCGGGCTTTCGGAGGACACCGGCGGCGTCAAGGGCAACACCCTGCGAGGGCAGATCATTCGCGGCCTCGACGATCCCGATCCGCACAGGCTGTTTTTCCGCGATGTGTTTCTGGACACCGCGCAACTGGCGCGCGCCGTGATGACGTTTCCGGAAGTCGATGAAAAACGAGTCGGGGCAACCGGCTGGTCGCAAGGCGGCGCGCTCACACTCGCGTGCGCCGCGCTCGAACCGCGCATCAAGCGCGCCGCGCCCGTGTATCCGTTTCTCTGCGACTACCAGCGCGTCTGGCAAATGGACCAGGCGAAAGACGCGTATGACGAGTTGCGCTATTTTTTCCGCCAGCACGATCCGCTCCACGAACGCGAGGAGGCGATCTTCACAAAGCTCGGCTACATCGACTGCCAGCATCACGCGCACCGCATCAAGGCGAGAATCATGCTCGGCATCGGGTTAATGGACACTGTCTGCCCGCCATCGACGCAGTTCGCCGCCTACAATAAAATCAAATCGAAAAAGCAGATGGTGATTTACCCGGATTTCGCCCACGAACCGCTGCCCGGCATGCACGATAAAATTTTCGAGCTCATGCGCGGATTGTGAAACTGCGTTCGCATTGGGCGGGGTGAGCGCGCCGAAAATTGCGAGCGGCAAACACGGTGATTTTTGCGCATCCGTTTGACGTGTTTGTTGATGCGGCGACATAGCGCGGTCTGCCGCCCAACCCCGGCAGGGCGCAAAAAAACGAACCGGCTTTGGGCCGGTTCGTTTGTGGTAAAACGTGTCGATTGTCGTTTATTAACCGAGGCGGGCCTTGAGGGCTTCGCGCTGGGCCTTGAGCTCGGCGGGGAGCTTGGCGCCCACCTTCGCGAAGAAGGTCTCCTGGTCGGCCACTTCGGCTTTCCATTTCTCGACGTCAACCGTTTGGAGTTCGTCGAAGATGGCTTTGTCGAAGCTGGCGCCGTCCCAGTCGAGGTCGTCGAAGGAGGGCTGGTAGCCGATCGCGCTTTCCGCGGCCTTGGCGCAGTCGCAGCCGACGGCGCGGCCAACGATCCACTTGAGCACGCGGGCGTTTTCGCCGAAGCCGGGCCAGATGAACTTGCCTTCGGCGTTCTTGCGGAACCAGTTGACGTGGAACACGGCGGGCATCTTGGCCTTCTTGGCCATGTTGAGCCAGTGCTGGAAGTAGTCGCCGATGTGGTAGCCGCAGAAGGGCAGCATGGCCATCGGGTCGCGACGGACTTGGCCGACTTTGCCCGCGGCGGCGGCGGTCATTTCGGAGCCCATCGTGGCGGCGATGTAAACGCCTTGTTCCCAGCTCTTGGCCTGGTAGATGAGCGGCATGGTGTCGGGGCGGCGGCCGCCGAAGATGAAGGCGCTGATGGGCACGCCGGCGGGATCTTCCCAGGCGGGGTCGATCGTCGGGCATTGCGCGGCGGGCGCGGTGAAGCGGGCGTTCGGGTGAGCGGCCTTGACGCCGTTCTTGCCGTCCGCGGGCGTCCACTTGTTGCCCTTCCAGTCGATGAGTTCGGCCGGGGGCTCGTCGGTCATGCCTTCCCACCAGACTCCGCCTTCGGGTGTGAGGGCGACGTTGGTGAAGATGGTGTTCTTGGCGAGCGAGGCCATCGCGTTCGGGTTGGTCTTGACGGAGGTGCCGGGCGCGACGCCGAAGAAGCCGGCCTCGGGGTTGATCGCGCGGAGGGTGCCGGTGGCGTCGGGCTTGATCCATGCGATGTCGTCGCCGACGGTCCAGACTTTCCAGCCTTTGTCGAGGAGCGCCTTGGGCGGGATGAGCATGGCGAAGTTGGTCTTGCCGCAGGCGGAGGGGAAGGCGGCGGAGACGTAGGTCTTTTCGCCTTTCGGGTTTTCAACGCCGAGGATGAGCATGTGCTCGGCCATCCAGCCTTCGTCGCGGGCCATGTTGGAGGCGATGCGGAGGGCGAAGCACTTTTTGCCGAGGAGGGCGTTTCCACCGTAGCCGGAGCCGAAGGACCAGATTTCGCGGGTCTCGGGGAAATGGACGATGTATTTGTCGGGGTTGCAGGGCCAGATGACGTCTTTTTGGCCTTCCGCGAGGGGAGCGCCGACGGAGTGGAGGCAGGGGACGAAGGGTTTCTCGCCCTTGTCGATTTCCTTGAACACGGCGGCGCCGATACGGGCCATGATGCGCATGTTGGTGACGACGTAGGCGGAGTCGGTGAGCTCGACGCCGTTTTGGGCGATGGGCGAGCCGATCGGGCCCATGCTGTAACCGAGCACATACATGGTGCGGCCTTTCATCGAGCCCTTGAAGAGGCCGGTGAGCTTGGCGCGCATTTCGACGGGATCGGCCCAGTTGTTGGTCGGGCCGGCGTCGTCCTGCGACTTGGAGCAGATGAAGGTGCGCTCTTCGACGCGGGCGACATCGCTGGCGTCGGAACGGGCGTAGTAGCAGCCGGGCCAGAGGTTTTCGTTAAGTTTGGTGTAGGTGCCGCCGGCGACGAGCTTGTTGCACAGATCGTCGTATTCGGCTTGCGAGCCGTCGACCCAGTGGATGGCGGCGGGCTCGCACAAGGCGGCCATTTCATCGACCCAGGCGAGAAGCTTGGCGTTTTCGCTGAGTGGTTTGTTGGATGGTATGTTTGTTTTCATCGGGTGGAAACTGGGTTGTGTGAGTGTTTCTGATGTTTTGGTTTTGTTCGTGTGTTTCTGTCTTTGGAAATGACGAGACAGAAAAGGAACGCGTATTTTACGAAGGCTTCGCGCCGCAATTCAATCATTTGTTTTTTCGGACGGCGTTTTTTACGTTCACACGATTTGTTGACATGAAGCGGAGATTGAGTGGGGCGAATGAAAAACCCCCGCTTTAACGTGGTGAAACGGGTGGCCTTAGCCCTCCTCGCAAGCGAATGGCGTTTGCCAGCGCTGCCGTTGGGCAGCCCCGGAAAAAGACACCGCCCCGCAGAGCCTTCGACAGCACCAACGCGCGTGGGCGATTGGATTCAACCGCTCAATGGCGGGAACCTGTTGATGCGTTACAAACAAAGCCCGGATTTGTAACGGCTTTCACGTTGTGCGCACGCGGGCAATCGGATGGATTGCAACCCAGAACCAGGCTTTCTGGTATTTAAAACAACAACCCAATAATAAAAAAATAACACAATGAGCACCGACAAGCTTTTAACAAAATCCTTTCTTCAGTCCTGGAAAAAAGCCATGCATGCGCTAGCGCTGTCGGGAAAGGACCTTCCCCTCGAAACGGGTGCGAAAAAACACTGGTTTCAAGCTGAAAAAGGAATATCGGACATTCTCAAGGAGGTCGATGCGGCCAATGAGGCCTGCCTGGCCGCGCTGGAAAATCCAAAAAAATTAAAGTCCGCCTATGAAAAATTCGAAAAGAAGAGCAAATCCGTATACAAGATGGGGGATGCTTATTTGGATAAAGTATTCAAGGCAAACAAAGGGGGAAGCAAGGAGCTGGACCAGGCTCGCATCAAATTAAAAGCGCTGGAGTCGGAAGCTGAAATTAGGGTCACATACTACAAGGACAAGGTGAAGGAACTTGCGGGAAAGCCCGACAAGCAGATAGAGAAAGGTGATATAAAAGCCGTGATCACCGCATACCTGGCTTTTCAAAAGGAATGGATGGCGCTGGATTCGGCAATTCGCCCGGCATTGCTCAAGGCCAGCAAAACCCTGGACATCAAATTCAAGGACAATGACAATCCCGCGCCCAAGGAGATCGCCCCCTATGTTGCCGTTATATCCGAGGCATTGGGAAAGAAGCGGCTCGCAAGATTTCGCGCCGTAATTGGCAAATATGCCCGCATACTCCCGGCAGTGAATCACGGCATCGGCACCAAGGATACGCGGGTGGACAAATTGATGGACGGTCTGGATCTGACCATAAGGATAATGGAAAATGACTTGAAGGGAGCCAAGTCGCTTCGCGAATTAAGGAAAGCCATGGACTTATACGAAGACAAACTCAACATGAGTCGCGCCGACATAAACATGGCGGTTATCAACGCGAAAAAGAAATAGTTAATGGCGCTCATAACGCGGACAGCAAAAAAGCCCCGGCCTTTGCGCCGGGGCTTTTTTGCGCATTTTTATAAATAGCGCGGTCGTTTTGGCAGGGCGGTTGGCGCCGGCAATTCCTGGTGCGCTCGGCTCGGACATTTTATCAGGAATTCGGTTTCGAACCGCTCCCCAAGCATCCATTGCATCTGTTCCTGATGTTGAAGGAAGCGAGGAAACAATTGCCACGTCATTGAATGGTTGCGTGCCCGGCTCGTTTGAGTTTGCCCGGTTCTATTTTGAGCGCGTCTAACTTTTGAGTGGCCGCTGATTCTGACAAAGGACGAAAATCAAAACCTTTTCTGAGGTGTTCTGCCGGTTAATCGCCCACCCATCATAATGCTCAGCGGATTTTTCCCACTGCATCGCGCAACTCTGCGTTCTCCGGCCAAGCTCGAACCCGCGCTGCAAGCAAGTCAATATATTCTCTTGGTAGCTTCACATCCGTGTGCGCCCATGCTTGTGCAAATTGCACATACGTCTGCTGCGACTCGACGCCCTGCTTGAGTGCCTCAACCAATGGTTCGATGACGGTGTCCAGTTCGTCTTTTGTCAAGCGGTGCTTTTCGCCTTTCAACGCCAATAGATTTTCGAGCCGCAGCCGTGAGAGCATACGCCACGCCGTGGGGCGCACAACCTTTTGGGACGCCATTGCTTTTTCGAGCATAGCGGCCGCGCTGTATTTCCGGCCGTGCGCGGCTTCGCTCAGACCGAGCGCGGCTATAAACTCCGGATCGTTGCGCGCGTGCACGGATTCGTCGTTGGTCTTGAGCAGCACTTGGCGCGCCATGTCGCGCGCGCCGCAAAGCGCGAACCAATCGCTCACAATTCGCGTTGTCTCGCTGCGCCGCGCCGGGCGAAACTTCAGCGAGGGAATGTCATTACGGGTGAATTTCGCCACGACAATCGCGCATGGCCCCCATGGGTTATCTTTGAATTCGGGGTCGTTTTTGCCGAGCTGTCCGAAAAAATCATACATGCGCGCACGAAACGTGTCGTAGTCCATGCCGAAGTATTCCTTAAAAACAGATTCATTCGTCCGCTGCTTGTTCGTGTTCACAACAAACCGCGCAAAAGCTTCTCGTATTTTGTCGTCCGCCGCAAACGTGCAGTAATACACAAAATCCCGCGCCTCGCGCGCCACGATAATCGATGCGTTTCTACTCGCGACAGTTCGTTGCACGCGTCTTGTTTTTCGGGGTTTTGGCTCAAGGAATTCACCGAGGCTCGCATTCGGCGCGAGCGCGAAATCACGCCAGATTTTCCTTCGGTTCACAATAGCATCCCTGCTGGTTCCTTGAGGGAAATCCGGAGCCCTGCTCAACAGTGCGGTTTCACACATGACACAGTAGCGGCCAAAACTCATTTCATAATCGTCTATCGAAAACCATGCGGGCCTATATTTGCATCTGTAGATCGGTGATCCGAAACCGGGGCTTCCCAGTGGCGGCGGCGGCGTGGATTGCTGGTGACCGCGCAAACTGTTGAGCGCCGTGGATAACCACAGCACGCTACCGCAGCCCGCCTGAATTTCGACGCACATGAGCAAATAGTTAAGTGCAAGGTCGATGGCATTTTCGGTTACACGCTCATCAAATGGCGTTTCGTTGTCGAGATATGCTTGCGGCATGAATTTTAGGAACACAGCTTGCTCGCTGTCGTAAAAACCGCTCACAAGAATTGGCCTCACATCACTAGCTTCGCGGCCCAAATAGACACCCGGCGGCGGGTTATCGCGGGCGTATTGAAGGCCGTCCTTGCCAGCAAGAACGAGATAACGTTCGACGCCTTGGTCGTTGATGAAAATGATTTTTGCGGGTAACTCGCGCCTCATTCGAAAGAGCGTGTTGCTTTGCTCAAACACGCTGATGATTTGCTCCGCACGCTGCATGATACGTGTGATGAGCTTGCTGTTATCAACTGCCGAGAGAATTTCGAAATGGGGCGAACGCATGTAACGCCATTCATGTCTCGGTGTGGATACAGTGAGAGTATCAAGTGTGACAATGTCCTCATTCGCCGCATGGCCATGCGGCTGCGCGAGCGCAAACACCAACAGAAACAGCAACGCCCTAGAACCCAGTTTCATGTAATCCAAGATGCGCGATGTGCGACAAAAGACAAGCACAACGGATGCATATTGAAATCATCACGCCGGGGCATATCATAAAAATTCCATTAAAACCACGCGTGCGCCAAGAATCAACGACATCCCGCCAACGAATTGCGATCACCACCATCCCCCTACGCATGCCCGGTTTTAAAAATTAAAAACTGCCATGATATCATATTCGTATTCGGACGCGCACAACCAAAAGGCAATATCCTTGGTGGCAGGAGGCGTTGCGCACTGCGCAAGCGTCTCTTTGCGTCTCTCAAAATTTGAGACACGCACCGTTCGTCATTACATATTAAGCTTGACCATATTCCATTCATAATAACACATATGAAACTTGTAGGATGGCGACGATACTGGATGTGACTCCCAACACATCCTTCAAAGTAGACACCATGAAAACAAATACTACGATGAAAACCTCAAATATATTAAAATATCTACTACTGTCAGCCTGCATTATCCTCCTTGGTCAACAAGCGCACGCTTGTGAGGAGTGCGGCGAGGGCGGTGGAAATGATTATGATCCCTGCTCCAATTGCGGGGATGCCGAATGCGGCGGAGACTGCTCATCATGCGGAAATTGTGGAGGCTATACTTGTCCAGGCACCGAGTGTATGGGCGAATGCCCTAATTGCGGTAACGCTGCCTATGATTGTAGCTGTGAGCTATGCCCCAATTGCGGGGGCACTTTCGATGACTGCAACTGCGGGCCATGCCCCAATTGCGGCAGCGACAACTGCAACACCGAATGCTCATATCCAACCTGCCGCTATTGTGACGGGGAATACTGCATGGGGGAGTGTATGGAATGGTGCCCCCTGTGTGATAGCGACGGGGAGTGTATTACAACTTGTCCTTGGTGGATTGATCCCGATGACATCGATCCAGACCCCGGCTCCGAAATCACCCCTCCCGTGTTATGTCCCGATTGCGGCAGAAATGACTGTTGCGGGAGTGCGTATTGCGAATGTGGGGATGCCGGTTGCACATGTGGACCGTGAAATATCATCGGCACCGCACGTAATTTTCTGTTTATAACCCAAGGCAGACGTTTTGCGCCCGCCTTGGATTTCTTGAAAAGAAAGCGTAATATTGAAGATGTTGCGCATCTATTTACGGAGCATTTGTATTCGGACGCATGCAATCGAAAACACGGGACGCACGCATCATCCCTCGTGAAGGAGCAACAGATGGGGGCATTTCTGTTGTTTTTGATTCATAAGCCTTGCATGAGCGTCGCGATGATTTTTTCGCGCAGGTGGGTGCTGCGGAGTTTGGATTCGTTGTTGCGCACGGCCATGCCGTAGGCGGCGGGTTCGCCTACGATGAAGACTTTTTTCTTTCCGCGCGTGATCGCCGTGTAGAGGAGGTTGCGCTGGAGCATCATGAAATGGCCCTTGAGCAGCGGGATGATCACGACGGGGTATTCGCTGCCCTGGCTCTTGTGGATGCTGATCGCGTAGGCGAGCGCGAGGTCGCCGGTTTCGTTTTTCTCGAAGGTCTGGATGTTGCCGTCGAAGTCGATCGTGAGCGCGCCGGTCTCGGGGTCGGCGGAGGTGACGGCGCCGATGTCGCCGTTGAAGATGTTTTTGTCGTAGTTGTTGCGAAGCTGGATGACTTTGTCGCCGGTGCGGTAGCGGCCGGAGAGCGACTGGTAGCCGCGCGCGCGCGGGTTGAGCGCGGTCTGGAGCTGCGTGTTAAGGTTGCCGACGCCGGCGACGCCCTTGTGCATGGGCGCGAGCACTTGCACGTCGCGAATGCGGTCGAACCAGTCGTAATGGCGCGGAATGAACTCGGTGCAGAGCGCGATGGTTTTGCGCAGGCAGTCGTCGGGCGAATCGGCGATGACAAACGTGAGGTCGCCCCATGCCTGAATCGCGGAGAGTTCGTGCGCCGATGGCGGAAGCGACGGGTCGCCGTTGTTGATGGCGTGCGCCGTGGCGACAATCTGGCTCTGGCCCTTCTGCCGGTGGATGACATCGAGGCGGGTTACGGGAATGGCCGGATTTTGGATTTTGGATTTTAGATTTTCGATTGAAGAATCCACAAACGCAGATGCGCCGTCAGGCGCGGTGGCCTTTGGAATTTGAGTATTGGAATTTGGAATTTGCGACGGAGGCGGCAGCGCCGCCGCAGTCGCTATGATGTCCTTGAGGACGTTGCCGGCGCCGACGCTGGGGAGCTGGTCGGTGTCGCCGACGAGGAGCAGGTGCGCGCGCGAGGGGATGGCTTGGAAGAGCGAGGCGGCGAGGCGGGTGTCGAGCATCGAGGCTTCGTCAACGATGAGAAAATCGGTGGAGAGCGGCGTGTCCTCGTTGGCGGAGAAACCGCCCTTGGCGGGATCGTATTTGAGGAGGCGGTGGATGGTGCTGGCGAAACCGCCGGTGGATTCGGCGAGGCGCTGCGCGGCGCGGCCGGTGGGCGCGGCGAGGTGCACGCGCACGCGCTTGGCCTTGAGGATTTCGACGAGCGCGCGGAGCGACGATGTTTTTCCGGTGCCGGGGCCGCCGGTGAGGATGGAGATTTTTGAGCGGAGCGCGGCGAGGATTGCGGCGCGTTGCTTGTCGGCAAAATTGATGCCCGCTTTTTTCTCCGCCCACTCGACGGCGATCTCGTCCTTGATGGGCGGCAATCCGCTGGGGACGCGAACGAGCCGCGCGATGGTGGCGGCGATTTTTTGCTCGGCGCGGTTGAGAAGCGGAAGCTGGATGAGCGGAAGAATACCAGAGGCCGGAGTGCCAGAGGCCAGAGGACCAGAGTCGGACTCCGGCAGGGTAGCGTCGATGGGATTGGTGGAAACAGTTTCTGGATTTCGTCCTTCCGGCCTCTGGCTCTCTGGTCTCTGGTATTCTGGCCTCTGAAAATGCGCGACGAGTTGCTTGGTCTCGATGAGCTTGGCGACGCGGCTGGCAAGAAGCTCGGGGCTGGTTTCGAGGAGTTGCGCGGTGTAGTCGATGAGGTCGGCCTCGCGGAGCGCGGTGTGGCCCTCCTCCTGAAGCTCGTCCATCGCGAAGAGGATGCCGGCGTCGAGGCGCGGCGGGGCGTCGTTGGCAAAGCCGAGATTGATGGCGATGCGGTCGGCGGTTTTGAAACCGATGCCGTCGATTTCGCGGGCGACGCGGTAGGGCTCGTTTTTCAGGATCGGCATGGCCTCGTGGCCGTAGCGGTCGATGAGCTTCACGCATTGCGACGTGGTGACGCCGTAGGTCTGGAGGAAGATGTGGATTTCGCGAAGGGCGCGCTGGTCGTCCCATGCTTTTTTGATCGCGGCGGCGCGGACCTTGCCGATGCCGGGAATGTTGCGGAGCTTGGCGGATTCCTCGGAGAGCACGCGAAACGTGTCGGTGCCGAGCGCGTCGACGATTTTGTTGGCGTAAACCTTGCCGATGCCGGGAACGAGTCCGGAGCCGAGATATTTGCGGATGCCGTAAACGGACGAGGGCAGCTCGGCCTTGAAGGACTCGACCTTGAACTGGTCGCCGTGCTGCGAGTGTTTTGTCCACTGGCCGGCGAGGTGGAGCGTCTCGCCGCATTGCGCGCCGGGGAGCGCGCCGACGATGGTGATTTTTTCGGCGGGTTTCGCGCCGTCGCTGTCGGGGCGGAACTCGGCGATGGTGTAGTGGTTTTCCTCGTTGAGAAAGATGATGCGCTCAAGCACGCCGGTGAGTTTGTCGGCATGTGCGGCGGAGGCGGAGCGTGTGTTTTGGAAATTGGCCACGTGCGAGGGATTGGGCGAAATGAACCCCGAAAAAAGCGGATTCACCGGAAAAGTCCAACGGCGAAATCGTTCGATTCTTTCCTCAATCGGGACTTGTGACGGGGCTTACAATCTTTTTGCTACCCTTCCTTATGTCTCCGCAGCAACCAGACGCCAACCCATCCGAAAAACTCTCGCGCTATGAGCCCGAAGTGCGCGAGGCCTACGCGCGCTATCGTGAAACAGGCGACGTGGATGCGGTGCAAATCGTAATCATTGCAATGGTGCGCGAACATTTGCCAAAACCCTCGGACGCGCCGATCACCGACGAACAAAAACTGGTCGAGGACCTGGGTTACGATTCGCTCGCGGTGGCCGAGGTGGTCTTCGCAATCGAGGACACGTTCGGGCTGCGCATCGAGACAAGCGAGATCATGCAGATCAGCACAGTCGGAAGCCTGAAGGAATTTATCGCCAAAAAACTCGGGCCGAAAAATGAGTGAGGCGCGCGTCATGCCCACGGATAAAAACGGACGCCGGCGCGTGGTGATTTCGGGCGTGGGGTTTATCACGCCGATCGGAAACGACTGGGCGGGCGTGGCGGCGAGCCTGCGCGAGGGGCGGCACGGTTTCGAGCGGGTGGAGTTTTTCGGAAACCCGAACGTTCCCGTGAAGGTGGCGGGCACGGTGAAGGATTTTGTCGTGGAATCGATGAACTGGCGCGATTGGAAATGGCCCGCGCGCTACGAGATCGCCCGCGAGACATTGCGCGGCCTGGCGCCGCACGGCGTGTATGCGATCTGCGCGATCGACCAGGCGGTTGAGCACGCGGGACTGGCGCGCGAGGCGCTGGCGAACGACGACGCGACGGGCCTGTATTGCGCATCGGCGGGCTCGGCGATGATGCTGCACGGGCATCTCAGCCAAATGGACAGGACGCGCGGCGAGCGCGGCAACCCGATGGGCGTGGTGAGCTCGATCAGCGGAACGCTGAACTTCAACCTTGCGGCGCACTACAAGATCACCGGCTCGGTGTGCGGGTTTGTGTCGGCGTGCGCGTCGGGCAGCCACGCGCTCGGCTACGCGTGCGACGACATCCGGCTCGGCCGCCTCAATCGCGCGATCGTGGTGGCGGGCGAGGAACTGAACGCGGAAACACTGCTGCCGTTCGCGGCCATGCGCGCTCTTTCGCCGCAAAGCGACCCGAACGTGGCATCGCGTCCGTTCGACACGGCGCGCGACGGTTTCGTGGGCGCGGGCGGCGCGGTGGCGTTGATTTTGGAGGATGCCGAGACCGCCGCGGCGCGCGGCGCGCGCGCGCTTGCCGAAATCGCCGGCTGGGGACAGGCGGCGGACGGCCACAGCGTGGCCATGTCGCATCCCGAGGGGCGCGGTCTCGCAAACGCGATGAAACGCGCGTTATCCGACGCCGGCGCAGACGCTGGGGAAATTGATTACATCAACGCGCACGGCACCTCCACGCCGGTCGGCGACCGCGCCGAGGCGCTGGCGATCAAGACGGTTTTTGACACAAACAAAAAGCAACCGCGAATCAGCAGCACCAAGGCGCTGACCGGACATCCGCTGTCACTCGCCGGAGCGATGGAAACGGCGTTCTGCGTGCTGGCGATGAACGAGGGCTTCATCCCCGGCAACCCGCATCTTGTGAACACCGACCCCGTGTGCGAAGGCCTGGATTTGCCCCGCGAAACGCTGAATGAGCGCCCGCGCCTCGTGTTGAACAACAGCAGCGGCTTCGGCGGCAGCAACGTGTGCCACGTGCTGCGCGCGGTGGGATGAGCGGTTATCTGGGACCGATGCGCCGGGGAGAAATCCCAAACAGGCGGAATGCGTTGCATTAATTATTGCCGAGCATGACATCGCGCACGGCTTCAAGATAACCAAAGCCGTGGAGCATGTCGGGAAGCAGATAGCTTCCCTCCACCCATTCGTTCCACGCATTAATCGTGATGATCTTGGGCTGCTCCGGATGGTTGTCGGCATACTCCCTGGCCTTCCTGAGAAGCATGGCGAAACTCGCCGGGGTGTTGTGATAACAGGTCACGTCCTTTTTTCCCTTGGCGGGAAAACGCGGCGTGTCATCCCAGCCCACCGAAACGCACGGGAACAGCGGAATGTCGAGGATCGCGTCCCATTGCTCGCGTATTTTCCGCGCGTTGCTTCCGTGTGTGAGATAGTCCGGATCAAATCCGCCCATGTTGTAGAACGCCATGCTGTCAAATCCGATCCCGGTGATTCTCTCCAGGGTGGACTTTCGTTTTGCGGCGTCCTTTGGGAAGGACCCGCCGCCGGAATTCATTTGAAGGTGGAGGCCGGGAAATCCCGCCTTCTTCACCTCGGCGCGGAAGTAGTCGATCGCCTTGCGCGTCTCCGCGATGTCCCCGCCAAAACTTTCGACCAGCTTCCGGGTGCTGAACACTGAAAACACCGGGCATCCGTTTATTTTGAGATAATTGGGTTTTGTGAAGTATTGCCTGATGACTCTTTCAACAATGATTTTGAAATTTTCCCAATCCACGCGCGCGTTCCACAACAACGTCTCGTCGTCGCCATGGCGATGGTGGTTCCAATAGTTTTTTTTCACATCGTGGTTGGCCCACATAATATAAAAATTCATTTTTTCATTATTACGGGCCTTGAGAAAGCCGTCGTTTAGCGCGCTTTCCAAATACGGGCCCCCATCATACCAATACCAGTCGTATACGAAGGTGTTCACGCCATGCTTCACGGCCGTGTCGATCCATCGCTCGACCACCCTGGGGTCGTTGTCCATTTCATAACCCCACAACGGCTGGCGCGGTTGATAGTGCCCCTCGAAGCGCGGATTTCCCTTTTTTATCACCTCCCACTCCCCAATCCCCTCGGGCCACAAATGTTTTTCGGCCATCGGATCATTGTGACACGAAGGCCAGACGTATGCCGCGACAATGTAATCATTCCGGGTGGCTTCCGATACGGGGCGGCCTTCGCGCGCGGGCATCACGCACACGGAAAGAAGCCAGCACGCCAGCGGGAGTAACATCAACTTCTGTTTTTTCATGGGGCGATTAAATCCTGTTCCATTCGGGGCGTTTGTTCTGCGGCCATTGGGCCGCGTCCCAAATGACATTTGGCCCGGTTTCGCCTGTCAACCAAGGAGACAACCGGGGCTGCTCGGCACAATCCGAATTCCACAAGTCAAGGCGCGCGCTACCTTCGGCGGTTGTAAACCGTCGCGCCATTTTCATTTTTTGGAAGCGTCAGCATGCCGCCTATGCGGGGCAGAGTTTCGTGCTGCACGGGGCGCATGGGACGCTCCTCCAATTCGGCCTGTTGCGCGTCGTCGCTGCTGCTGGACATCGTGACCCCCCAGTAAACGTAGACGTTGGACTCGCGGCGCTTTTTGTAGATTTTGTCGTAATACACCCCGATCGGAAATATCTCGTTGATGGTTTTTCCGGGCAGCAACGGCAGGTTTCCCATGACCACGCCGCCGGGCAGAAGCTCGCTCGCCCAGTCGCCCGTGCTCGATATGATCGGAGTGTCGTCGGTCGAGAAAAACACGGACATCTGGCCCGGCACATCAAACGCCCCGCGCGCAATAAAGTAGGGCTTGTCCGAGTTGTTCCGCATCACGAAGCGGATCGCGAGCCGAGAGGTGACATCGTCCTCAAGCGTCACCGTGTATTCAATCGCCGTGCCGGGAATTGTCCCGGTGTTGGTCGAATACACCATCGCCTGGGCTTGGGCGGCATTTGCAAAAACAACACTGCCGAGGGCCAGCAACACGAGGCTGCGTTTGTTGGAAAAAAGACGGCGGAAGATAAGCATGGGCAAAGGGTTTATCGATGTAGTTCTTTGCCCTGCCGTGGCAAAGCGAAAATCAATTGGCGTTTGAATTTTTCCGCCGCCTGAAAAAAACTCGCACAAAATTTGCCCGCCGTTTCCCTATTGGGGCGTGAGCCAGCCCCAAGACGACACCCCGGCGCCCACCCCGCAGACAACGCCCAAGCTGCGCTCGCTGCGCCATCGGGCGCCGCTGCTCTGGATACTGATCCCGTTCATGGCCGGGCTTGCGGCGGCAAAAACCGCGCCGCACGCGCTTCCGGCCGGCTGGCTTCTGGGTGGGGCGTTGGTGCTCGCGCTCGCGAGCATCGCCCTTGCGCCGCGGCACTGGAGCGGCCTCGTCGCGCTTGTGCTGTGCGTGCTTTTGAGCGGGGCGGCTTCCTACGAAATCAATCGCAGCCGGCTCGCCTCCTACGACGCGCTTCCGCCGCGCGAAGCCCGGCTCACGCTGCGCGTCACGCACACCTTTGCCCAGGGCGTCCGCGGCGCGCGGGGCAAATCCGACGCGCCGCGAATCAGCGGACTGGCCCGCGTGACGGATGCCGCGCCGCACTTGCGGGAGCTCGTCGGGCAGCGCGTTTATTATTCCCTCGCACTGCCCGTGGAAACAGGCGGCGGGGAAAAAGAAAACACGCCGCCCCCGATAATCCGCTCCGCCGAGATCACCGCCACCGGCGTGCTTTATTCGCTGCCGCGCCGCGTCGCGGCGGATTCCTTTGACGGATACCTCGCGTCCTCGGGCATGAACTTCAAGTTCTCGCGCGGGCGGCTGCTCGGCGTGGAAAAGCCGCCGGACGCCACCGCCGCTTTCTACGAACGAATGCGGCAGCGTTTTTCCAAAATTCTTTCCGCCGGGCTCGAGCACCGGCCGCAGCAGGCGGGCGTTTTGCGCGCGATGGTGCTCGGCCAAAAACAGGACATCGAGGAGCAGCAGCACGCGCTCTTTCTCGGCAGCGGCACGATGCACTTGTTTGCCATATCGGGTCTTCATATCGCCGTGATCGCCACGGGCATCCAGTTTCTTCTTTTGTTTTTGCGACTGCCCGTGTGGCCGCGCGTGATCGCCGGCACGCTCGCGCTCTACGTCTATGTGCAAATCACCGGGGCGAGCCCCTCGGCCACGCGCGCGTTCACGATGGTCGCGCTCCTCCAGGCGTCGCTGCTGCTCCGCCTGCCGGCAAACGCCACCGCCACGCTCGCGTTTGCGGCGCTCGCCACGCTTCTGGTGGCGCCCATGCAGCTCTTCAGCGCCAGTTTCCAAATGTCATACAGCATCGTGGCCGCGCTCCTTTTGTTCGGGCTTCCGCTCGGCGAAACCTGGCTCGCTCGCTGGGTGCCGTTTCGCGACACACCCCAGGTGGCGCGCAACTGGTTTCAGAAAAAAACCGTCGTCGCGCACCGGGCGATTGTTTCCGCGCTCGGCATCAGCATCGCGGCAAGCCTCGTCAGCGCGATTTGCAGCACGATTTATTTCAAGCTCTTCACACCCGGCGCGCTCCTCGCCAACCTCGTGCTGATACCCGCCGCGTCGCTCGTGATTCTCTCGGGTTTTATTTCGCTGTTCTTCGGGCTCATCGGAATCACGCCCCTGAGCGTCCTTTTTAATCACGCCTCGGCGCTCTTGCTTTTCACAATGGAAAAATCGCTGGAGCTGTTTTTGGAAATTCCGGTGGTTGCCATGCCCGCGCATTTCTCGCCGCAATGGACAGGATACTGCGCGCTCGCGCTGCTGCTCGCCTCCTTGCTTTGCGGTTATTCGCAAAAATGGACGCGGAGGCTCGGAGGATTTTGGATGCCCGTTGTCATCGTCGCCGCCGCGCTGCTTTTTTTCGCGCACCGCGGTTGATTCGCGCGAAGCGGCGTCCGCCTCAAGGAATCCGCAAAGTCATGCCAAGCTTGAGGGCGTCGGGGCTTTTGAGCTGGTCGCGGTTGGCCTCGTATATGCGGCTCCAGTGCTCGCTGCCGCCGTAATATTTTCTCGCAATCGACGAAAGCGTTTCACCCGCCGCGATTGTGTGCGTGCGCGTTTCCGGGGCCGCTGTTGTTCCGCTTGCGACCACGGTCTGCGAGTCCGGCTGCGCGGATGCCTCGGGTTGCGGCTGCGCCGGACGAGAGGGGGCGCGGGCGGGCGGCGCGGTTGCCGGGCGGGACTGCGCCTGCGTTTGCGTGATCAATGCGATCTGCGTTTTCAGCCGCACGTTTTCCCCCGCGACATCGGCCGACTGGAGCTGCAATTGCTTGAAATTTTCTTGGGCAACGGCCAGCTGCCTGGCGGCTTCCTTGGCGGCTTCCCTGTCGTCCGCGGCGAGTTTTTCCGCCTCCGCAAATTTCGTCTCGAACTCGGCCAGCTGCGCGGTGAGCGCCGCGTTCTTTTCCCCGGCGACGTCGAACTGTTTTTGCAGCCCGTCGAGTTCCTCCTGCTTGAGCTGTTGGGCTCGCGATGATGCCGCGAGTTTTTCCTCCGCGTCCGCGATTTGTTTGCGAAGCTCGTCCGCGGCGGCGGTGGATGCCGCCGTGTCGTCGGCGATTTGTTTTTCCAACGCAGTCACGCGCTGGGTGAGTTCGTCGCGCGCCTTGGTGGCTTCGGCAAGAGCGGTCTCGGTTTCCTCGAGCTTGGTTTCCGCTTTTGCAAGCCGGTCCTGAAGCGCGTCGCGCGCGCCGAGCACATCGCCGTGCTCGCGAACGGTGCTTTCATTTTTGGCGGACAGCTCGGCAATGCGGGCGGTGAGTGTCGCGATTTCCGCCTTTGCCCCGGCCGTTTCTTTTTGGGCTGCGGCCAGGCTTTCCTCCGCCGCCTCAACAGTCTTTGCGTGCCTGGCCGCGTCCTCGCCAAGCTGCGTGTTGAGGCGCTGGTTTTCGGCGTGGAGCGCCTGGATTTGTTCGCCCAGCGCAATCGCGCCCTGGCGCGCCGCGGCGAGGTCGATGCGCAGCGTGCTCATCTCCTTCCTCGCCGAGGACAGCTTTGCGTTCGCGTCCTCAATGGCATGGTTGCTTTGGGCGATGGCGCCTGTTGCGGTTTCCTTTTCGGCGGTCAGTTTTTCGATCTGCAATTTGAGCGAGTCGATTGTGAGGCGCGCCGATTTCAACTCGGTCGAAATGGCGGTGACGTTTTCGTCCGCCTTGTCCTTGTCCTGCGCGGCGAGTTGCGCGGCGGCGAGTTTTTGGATGAGAATGTTGCGTTCGTTTTCGCGGTTGATCGCGGCCCGCTTCAACTCGGCGTTTTCGCGGCGAAGCGATTCGATGGTTTCGTTCAACCCGGCTTGCGCGAGCTCGTTTTCCTTGGCGGTCTTTCGTATTTCGCCCTTCAACTTCGCCATCTCGATGCGCAGTTCGAGATCCGTCTCCGGGATTGTGGTGAGCTCCACGACGGGCTGGATCGGGCTGGAGGATGCTTTGGCGGTTTCAG
Organism: Ereboglobus sp. PH5-5; assembly: GCF_029504805.1. Lineage (NCBI taxonomy): Bacteria > Pseudomonadati > Verrucomicrobiota > Opitutia > Opitutales > Opitutaceae > Ereboglobus > Ereboglobus sp. PH5-5. The sequence goes on from NZ_JAQFIT010000014.1 coordinate 47,860, forward strand.
CCGCCGGGCTTATCGGACTGACCGGCGAGCCGTCTTGCGCGCACAGCGGCGCGGTGGTTGCGGACAAGAGGAAAACAGTCAGCGCGCAGGCAAAAATAAGGGACGGTAGGCGTGTCATAATGGATTTCGAAGCGTGGTGTCGTGGCTTCAAACGATGAGGAATCGAGAGACACTGAAGGCAAAACGCGCGCCATCTCAATTTTTTTATGACAGCCAACCGTGTTTTGCGCAACTCACGCGCCCGGACCGCGCAGGAGCACTTTGCCGTTGCGTCCGTAGCCGCCGGCGCGGGCGAGCGCCCCGGCGTATTGGTTTATCGGATACACGGAATCGACCGCCATCTTGAGCGAGCCGTCGCGCAGGCGCGCATACACGGCGTCCAGCACGGCTTGCAACGCGCCGGGGTTCGCCGAGCGCGCCCAGCGGTCCATCCAAAATCCCCGCAGCGCCACGTTTTTGAAAATGAACTCGCGCGTGGGAAAACGAATCGCGTCGCCCGTCATGCCGCCGAAGGTGACGAGCTGGCCGTCCTGGCCGAGCGAGCGGGTGAGAGTGATCGCGCTCATGCCGCCAATGCTGTTGAGCGCGAGGCGCGGCGCCGCGCCGCCAAGTTGCGGCATCACGGCCTTGAGCGCCTTGTCGTCGTCGGCCACAACGACATCCGCGCCCATTGCGCGGAGATTCGCCTCGTGTTTTTCGGGCGAACGAACAAGGCAGGCCGTCCGCAGGCCGAGCGAACGCGCAAACTGGATCACACACTCGCCCACGGCGGAGTTGGAGGCGTTTTGAATAATCCAGTCCCCTGGCTTCAGGTTCACAAACTCGTGCAGCAACAACCAGGCGGTCGGCGGATTGATAAACGCCATCGCCGCCTGTTCCGCGGGCAGGTCGGACGGGACGGACATCAGGTCGTCCGCGCGCGCGACGATTGCCTCGCGCCACACGCCCGAATCCTCGGGCATGCGCACACGGTCGCCGATTTTAAATTTTGTCACGTCCGCGCCGAGCTTGGCGACGCGGCCCACGCCCTCGCGTCCGGCGACGGCGGGCAGCGCGCGCAGGCGCCCGTAGGTGCCGCCGATCATTCCGAGGTCGGACGGATGAATGACGGCCGCCTCCATGAGCACGAGCACTTCGCCGGCGGCGGGTTCACGCGCGTCGTCGGAAACCGCCTCGTATTTCAAGACCTCATCGGGTTTGCCGGTGGCGTGGTAACGAACCGCGTGTGGCGCGGCGGGAATTGCATGGTTTGTGTTCATTGGAATTTCTTTCGATTTACGCCGCGAGGCCCGCCGCGAGTGCGAGCGCGCTGCGGGCGCGGTTCAAGATGTAGAGGTGGTAGCCGGGCGCGTTGTTTGCGAGCAGGCCGCGAATTTGCGTGAGCGCCCAATCAATGCCGATCATCTCGGAGGTGTCGGCATCGTCATGGGAGGCCTCGAGTCGCTTGATGAGCACGGGCGGCGGGGGCTCCGAGCCCAGTTGCGTGATGCGTTGCACTTGTTTCAGCGAAAGCACGGGCATGATTCCGGGGACGATGGGCACGGTGATGCCGCGCGCGTGGCATTTTTCCACGAAGCGGTAATACACGGTGTTGTCGAAGAAAAGCTGCGTGGTGATGAACGACGCGCCGGCGTCAACCTTGCGCTTCAAGTTGTCCAAATCGACGTCCTCGTTGGGCGCCTCGGGATGTTTTTCCGGATAACCGCCGACGCCGAGACAAAGGTCCGCGTGGCGCGCCTTGAGCAAGGCGACGAGTTCGTTCGCATAACGCAGGCCGTTCGGCGCGGGCTTGAACTCGGTCGAGCCCTTCGGCGGGTCGCCGCGCAGCGCCATGATGTTTCTGAAACCGTTTTCGTAAATCTGGTCGGCAAGTTCGTTCAGCTCGTCGCGTGAATGTCCGACGCAGGTGAGATGCGGCATCACCGTGAGGCCGAAGTCGCTTTTCAGCATTGCGCTGACTTGCGTGGTGCGCTCGCGCGTGCTGCCGCCCGCCCCGTAGGTCACGGAGACAAAATCCGGATTGATGCGTCGAAGCGCCTCGGCGGCGGCGCGCAGGTTCGCGACCCCCGCGTCATCGCGAGGCGGGAAAAACTCGAGCGATCTCAACGGACGTTTTTGCGCGAAGAGCTCGGATATGGGACGGTTTGCGGTCATTGAAAAAAATTAAGGATTAATGATTAAGAATTAAGAAACCAGCATTTGGAAACCTGAAATGCGATTCGCATCGGGCGCGCGGCGTGTCGCCCCCCAAGCCCCGGCTCATTTCACCAAATCGAAAACGGGAATCACCATTGGCTCCTCGCGCTGGCCCCTGACGAAAGTGTAGGTGATTTCCCCGGACTCGCGCACGAGCTTGTCGTAGCGCTGCAGCTGCCATGCGGACACATGCTCGCCGTTGATGCGCGCGACGATGTCGCCCGCCTGCACACCCGCGTCCTCCGCGGGCGAGCCGGGCACGACTGACAGCACGCGCCAGTAGGCCGGCGTTTTGGCGAAGGAGAGGCCGGCGCTGCGTTGCGAGCCCATTTCGAGGGGGGCGTCCGTGCTCCGTTGAAACGTCACCGTGCCGAGCTTGGAGTCAAAAACGAGGCAGTAGTTTTTCAGGATTTCACCGCCGATCGCCGAGAGCTGGTCGGTGATGTCGACGATCGGTTGCTCGACCTTGCACTCGCCGATGCGCAGCGGCGTGGAGAGCCGGCCGATTTCCTGCACGCGGTCGCCAAGGATCGTGCCGATTGTCGCGCCCGTCCGCGGCGGCTGCGAAAACTCGGGCGAGAGACCGAGCGGGTTGAGGACGAGCGCGCCGTCGCTTCCGGAGTCGATCAGCGCGCTGAATGTTTCGCCGCCAACGCTCACGGGGATGATCGGCGCGCGGATTTCGTTGTTGAACTTGACCGTGACGCCGGGAACCGAGCGAACCGCCGAGCGGCGGCTGATAATCAGGCGCGACTGCGGATAATCCAGCGAGAAAACCGTGTCGCGGAAAAGCGGAAAGCCGATGATGCCGTCGATCCGCATGCCGAAGTGCGCGGAGAGTTCCGCGCAGTCGTAAATGAGCACGGGCACGTTGGAGAACATCGCGTCGCCGAGCTTGATGATGCGCACGTTTGCGGGCGGGAGTTTTTGCACGCGGCCGCTGGCCGTGCGCACGTTGATCGAGCGCGCGCTGGCGCCGTCCTTTTTTTCCGCCGGGTAGCGTTTCACATAGTCGGGCGAGAGCAGCGTCACCGACGAACCGGTGTCCACGATGAAACGCCAGGGGCCGTGCTTGTCCCACTTCGCCTCGACGATAAAATAGTTGGCCTCGATGCGCGCCGGTATGGTGGTCACCGGCTCCGCAAGGCGCGTGTGGCCGGGACGCGACTCGCGCTTGTAGAAATGCAACAGGTGCCGCTGCACGCTCGAACACCCCGCCGAGAAAACCACCATGAGCGCCACGCACAACAGCGCCGCGGCGTGGCCGGGGCGCGGAGCCGGGTGTTTTTGGGCGGTGCGCGAAATCATGCGGGCGGGTTATTTTTCAGGTTCTGGAAGCCGTTGACTAAACCCCCAAGCGACCGCGGCAAGCAAGGCCGCAATTGCATATAATGCGCGCGCGCCCGCGGTGAAAAAGATCACGCCCGCAACGACGGGGGCGACCGCGCGCGCCAGCGATCCCAGCGAGCGAAAAATGCCGAGCACCCGGCCTTGCTCAAGCACGCCCGCGTAAAGCGAAATCAGCCCGCTCGTGGACGGGTTGACGAGCCCGCCGCCGAGCGCGAGCAACGCCACGCCCGCGTAAAGCAGGGCGGGGGCCGGAGCGAACCCGATTGTCAGAAACCCGAGCGCCGAGCAAACCAGCCCGCAAGAAAGCACGGCGGTCTCGCGCAGGCGTTTGTAGAGGCGGCGCACGATCAATCCCTGGGTGAGGATCGAGCAGAGTCCGAGGAAGCCCATCAGCACGCCGTTCTCATACGCCGTGTAGTCGAAGCGCTCCGCGCCCAAAAACACAAGCGAGGTTTCCATCGCCACAAACGCCAGCGAATGCGTGAACGAGACGAGGTTCACCCTGCGCACCGGCGCGTTGTCGAGCGAAAGAATCTCGCGGAGGGGGTTTCGCAGGCGCCAGCCCCCCGCTTGCGCGCGCGCCCCGGGCGGAAGCGTTTCGCGAAAGCGGGCGTTGATCCAAACGAGGTTCACCAGCGCAAGGCCGAGCGCGACGAGCGCCGGCATGGAAAACGGATTTATCCCCAGCGCGACGAGCTCCGGCCAGAGCGCCGGCAAGTCGATGCGCGCCGAGAACGCGCCGACGAGCGGCCCCGTGACAAGGCCAAGCCCGAACGCCGCGCCGACATAACCCATCGACTTCGCCCGTTCCCCGCGCGTGGTCACATCGGCGACCGCGGCGGTGGCGACGGAAAGATTTCCGCCAAACACACCGGCAAGCACGCGCGACGCCAGAAACAGCCAGAACGATCCGCTGAAAGCCCAGAGTAGATAACTCGCCGCCGTGCCGAGCACCGTGAGGCGAAGCACATTGCGCCGCCCGATCCTGTCGGAAAGACCTCCCCACAACGGCGCGGAAACAAACTGAAGCACGGCAAACACCGAGCTCACCACGCCGCCAAAAAGCACCTCGGGCAGATGCGCGCCGCCGCCGAGCGCGCCTGCGATTGTGTTGAGCTGCGCGAGCATCCAGCCGAGCGCGCCGCCGGAGCCGTGAATCAAGAGATAGTGCTTGAGCAGGTCGGGAGTAAGCGGAAACAGAATCGAAAACCCGGCGAGGTCTATGTAGAGCGTGAGGAAAATCACCCCGAGCGAAAGCGGGCGCGCGGACTTTTGGCTGGAGTCGTTGGAGATGGCCACGATGGTTTTTTCTACCCTGGTTTCCGGCCTGATTTTCCGGCGCTTGTCCGAAAACATTTACCGGGAAGGCCGCGCAGCGGAATCAATCCCGCCTCGGCAGCGTTGAAATAGGATTCCGGATGCGCGCGATTGTCGCCGGGGGAAGATAACCCGCGAAGGCAACGGTCGGCATGACGAGCGCGCGTCTGCCCATGATCACGCCGGGTTGCAAAACGGCGTTGCAGCCAACTTCCGCATCCTCGCCGAGAAGCGCGCCGAGCTTGCGCAAGCCGGTGTCGGCGACGCCATCGGGTGTTCGCACCGTCACGGTTTTTTTGTCGAGACGCAGGTTCGAGAGGACGACGCCCGCGCCGAGATGCGCGCGATTGCCGAGGATGGAATCACCGACATAGCTGAAATGCGGCACCTGCACGCCATCCATCAACAGGCAGTTTTTGAACTCGCACGAATTGCCGGCCACACAATTGGCGCCGATAATGACATTGCCCCGGATGAACGCGCCGGGACGGATTTCGGTGCCGGGACCGATCCACGCCGGGCCGATAATCGTGGCGTGCGCGGGGAGTTTTACGCCCGCCCCGATGACCACCCCGCCCTCGATATGCACGCCGGGCGGGACTGGCGGAAGCGGACTTTGAGGCGCGGCGGCAAGAACCGCCTCGAGCGCCGGGCCGATCGCATCAAGCCATGTCCACGGGACGGCGGCGGCGAGAAAATGCGGTGCGAACGCGCCGAGCGATTCCGGCAGGTCGTAGAGGTCGGAGGCTTTCATTTGTGTGAAACTATAAACCCGGGGCTTGTTGCGCCGCTAGACATAAATTCCCCCGCCGAGGAGTCGCTCGCCGTCGTAGAGCGCGAGCACCTGGCCCGAGGCGAGCGCGCGTTGCGGTTCGCGAAAACGAACGGTCGCGCTGCCGCCGTTTGTGTTTTCCGGGTCGGGAATGAATTCCATGTGCACGCGCGGATCGCGATAACGCACGCGACCCTCGATCAAACACGGCGCGGTGACCGGCTCCCCCACCCAGCTCAACGAATGCACCCGCACTTCGCTCGTGAAAAGCCCCGGCGCGTCCAGCGCGTCGAAGGCGACGAGCAGTGCGCGATCAGCGGCGCGTTTGCCAACGACAACGTATTTTTGGAAATCCGCGTTCGAGGGGACGCCGATGCCCCGGCGCTGCCCGATCGTGTAATAATGCAAACCGCGATGCCGGCCGAGCACCTGCCCGTCGGTCGCGCGCACAATCGGGCCGGGCTCGTCGGGCACGTATTGGCGCAGAAAATCCTGCATTTTCACCTCGCCGATAAAACAAATGCCCTGGCTGTCCTTTTTCGCGGCGGTGGCGAGGCCGGCCTCGGTGGCGAGCCTGCGCAGCTCGGGCTTGGGCAGGTGCCCGATGGGAAAACGCGCCGCGCGCAACTGCTCCTGGTTGATCAGCGCGAGAAAATACGACTGGTCCTTGTTTTTGTCCGCGCCCTCGACCAGCGAAAACGCGCCGCCGGGGCTTTCGACGCGCCGCGCGTAGTGCCCGGTCGCGACGGCGTCGAAACCGTGGTCGCGCGCCCACGCCAGGAACACGCCAAACTTGATCTCGCGGTTGCACATCACGTCGGGATTCGGCGTGATGCCGCGCTTGTATCCATCCAGCAAATACGCGACCACGCGCTCGCTGTATTCCCGCATCAAGTTGACCACGCGGAACTCGATGCCGATTTTTTCAGCGACCGCGCGCGCATCCTCGATGTCCTGCTGCCACGGGCAGTCGCCCACGATATTGTCCTCGTTGATCCAGTTTTTCATATACGCGCCCGCGATGTCGAAGCCCTGCTGCTTGAGCACGAGCGCGGCGACGGAGCTGTCCACTCCGCCCGACATGGCGACAAGGATTTTTTCGCGCGATTGCGGCATGGCAATAGCAGGCGCGCGCGGGGGGCGGTTTGTCAACAACGCGCGCACCGTCAATGCGCCGCGCACGGGCGGTTTTTTCGCAACCGCCGCGACAATTTAATACGTTTCTGAATAACCCCCATGCGCAAACGCTTATATTTCGGGCCTGAAATTGCGGGTTTGAGTTTAGTGTTTGGAGTTTCAAATAATTTGGCGCTACCAAATTTCCATGCACAACTCACACGAAACGCCAAACGCCAAGTCCCACGGCGCCCCGGACGCGCCCGTTTACATGGGGCTGCCCGATTTTCATGTGCTGCTGCCGCGTTTCTACGTGGCGCTCGTGCTCACCATCCCGCTGCTCGTTCTCTCAATGGGCGAGATGATCGCCCCCGCGTTTTTCCAGGAGCTCTTCGCGCGCCTATCGATCACCCCGCGCACCAACGCATGGCTTCAGTTCGCGCTCGCCACGCCCGTGTTTTTCTGGAGCGGCAAGTATTTCATCCGCCGCTGGTGGTATTCCATCCGCGAGCGCGACACGAACATGTTCACGCTCACCGTCACCGGCACCGGCGCGGCGTGGCTTTACAGCACCGTGGCGCTCCTGCTCGGCGATTATTTCCCAGAGTCCATACGCGGCCCGCACGGGCTCCCGCTCTACTTCGAATCCACCGCCGTCATCACCACGCTCGTCCTCTTCGGGCAAATCATCGAGCAGCAGGCGCACTCGCGCACCGACGCCGCCATCCGCGCGCTCATGGCGCTCGCGCCCTCGGTCGCCCGCCGCGTCAACCCCGACGGCACCGAGCAGGACGTGCCCATCGAGGACATCCACCCGGGCGACATCCTCCGCGTGCGCCCCGGCGAAAGAATCCCCGTCGACGGTGAAATCACCTCCGGCGAAAGCCCCGTCAACGAGGCCATGCTCACCGGCGAGGCGATTCCCGTGGACAAACACGCAGGCGATTCCGTCTCGGCGGGCACGCTCAACACAACCGGCACGTTCACGCTCCGCTCCACGCGCGTGGGCGGCGAGACGCTCCTCGCGCACATCATCCGCCTCGTCGAGGAGGCGCAGGAAAGCGAGCCCCCCATCGCGCGCCTCGCCGACCGCGTCTCCGCGATTTTTGTCCCGATCGTGCTCGGCGTCTCCGCGCTCACCTTCGCACTCTGGCTCGTCCTCGGCCCGTCGCCCTCCTTCGTCCACGCGCTCCTCAACGCCGTCGCCGTGCTCATCATCGCCTGCCCCTGCGCGCTCGGCCTCGCCACGCCCGTCGCCATCGTCACCGGCATCGGACGCGGCGCGCAAGCCGGCGTGCTCGTGAAAAGCGCCGCCGCGCTCGAGCGCCTTTCCTCCGCGCGCACGCTTCTTATCGACAAAACCGGCACGCTCACCACAGGCCGCCCCACCCTCACCGCGCTCGCCCCCGACCCCGGTTGCGAGCTCCCGGAAAACGAGCTCCTCGCATTCGCCGCCGCCGCCGAGTCGCACAGCGAGCATCCCCTGGCCCTCGCCGTGCTCGCCGCCGCGCGCGCGCGCGGCCTCGGCATCCCGCCCGCCGAAAACTTCGCCGCCATGCCCGGCCTCGGCGTCGCCGCCACTGTATCCGGAAAGCAAATACAAATCACCCGCGCCGAGCGCCACAAGGAGCGCGACACCGACACGCTCGCCGCGCTTTCAATCGACGGCAGGCACGCCGCCACGCTCGCCTTCACCGACACGCTCAAACCCACCACCCCCGCCGCCATCGCCGAGCTTCAGGCGGCCGGCCTCCGCATCGTGATCGCCTCCGGCGACCGCCCCGCCGCCGTCCGCGCCGTGGCCGAGCAGCTTCACCTCCCGCCAATCGACATTCACGCCGGCGCCACGCCCGCATCCAAGCAACAACTCGTGCGAGACCACCAGGCCCACGGTGAGACGGTTATTTTTGCCGGCGACGGACTCAACGACGCCCCCGCGCTCGCCGCCGCCGACATCGGCATTGCGATGGGCGCGGGCACCGACGCGGCAATGGCCAGCGCCGGCATCGTCCTTGTCAAAAGCGACCTGCTTGCGATTTCCAAGGCCATACGCCTGAGCCGCGCCACGCTGCGCACGATCAAACAAAATCTTTTCTGGGCGTTTTTCTACAACGCGCTCGGCATCCCGCTTGCCGCCGGACTTTTTTATCCGCTGTTCGGATGGACTCTCAACCCGATGTATGCCGGCGTGGCAATGAGTGTGAGCAGCCTCACCGTCGTCCTCAACGCCCTGCGCCTGCGCAGATTGAAATTGTCATAACGCCGCGGCGCTAGACGGCCTGGGTATCCGTCTCGCCGTCTTCCAGCATTCGCACAAACTCCGCTTCGTCGATCACGGGCACGCCGAGTGACTCGGCTTTGGCGAGCTTCGAGCCGGCCTCCGCGCCCGCGAGCACGTAACTGGTTTTCTTGCTCACACTGCCGCTGACCTTGCCGCCGGCGGCCTCGATTTTCTCGGTCGCCTGCTCGCGCGTCATCGTTGGCAATGTGCCCGTCAGCACAAACGTCTTTCCGGCGAACATCGCGCTCGTGGCCGCGCTCCGTTCCGGCGGCGGTGTCGGGTTCACGCCCAGCGCGAGCAGCTCGCCGACCAGCATGCGGTTTCGCGGTTCGTTAAAATACTCAATGATCGCCAGCGCCATCGTTTCGCCGATTCCCTCGATCACCGTTTTCTTTTCCAGAATAAAGTCCTCGTATTTTGATTTGGCGAGCGCGTCGAGACTGCGGAAATTTTGCGCGAGATCCTTCGATGCCGACGCGCCGACGTGCGTGATACCGAGCCCGTGGATGAAGCGCCACAGGTCCGCGCGCTTGCTCGTCTCGATGGCGGCGAGCAGGTTGTCAGTCGATTTTTCCACGCTCTTGCCGAGCGTCATCAGGTCGTCGCGGCGCAGCCGGTAAAGGTCCGCCACGCTGCGCACCCAGCCCTTCTCGACAACCGTGTCCACCATCGCCTCGCCGAGGCCGTCGATGTCAACGCACGCCTTCGACGCGAAATGGCGCACGCGCCGCCGCACCTGCACCGGGCACTCGTGGTTCGGGCAGCGCAACGCCACCTCGCCCTCAAGCTGCACGACGGGCGTTTCGCACACCGGGCATTTTTCCGGATACACATACGGCACGCATTCCGGCGCGCGCTTCGCGGTGTTCACGCCCACGACCGCGGGAATGATTTCGCCGGCTTTCTCAACGTAAACAAAATCGCCCACGCGGATGTCCTTGCGCGCAATTTCATCGCGATTGTGCAAGGTCGCACGCTGCACCGTCGTGCCCGCCAGGTGCACCGGTTCGAGTTCCGCGACCGGGGTCAGCACGCCCGTGCGTCCGACTTGAATCGTGATCGCGTTCAGGCGCGTCTCGGCGCGCTCCGGCGCAAATTTGTATGCCATCGCCCAGCGCGGCGCCTTCGAGGTCGCGCCCGCCTCGCGCTGCAACGGAATCGAGTCGAGCTTCACCACGGCGCCGTCGGTCGCGTAGGCGAACTTCTCGCGCATCGTGTCGAGCTCGCGAATGGCGTCGCAAATTTCGTCGGCGTTTTTCACCACCCAGTATTTTTCCAGCGTCGGCAGTCCCCACGCGCGCACCTGTTCGTGCCAGTCGTGCTGCGCCAGTGGCAGCGCGGAGGCCGGTTCGCACGCGCCCAGGCCGTAGAGCACGATTTCCAGTTTGCGCTGCGCGACCTCGCGCGGGTCGAGTTGCTTGATCGTGCCGGCGGCGAGATTGCGCGGATTGGCGTAGAGCGGCTCGGCGGCTTCCTCGCGCAGTTTGTTGATGCGCTGAAACTCCGCGGTCGTCATGAAAATCTCGCCGCGAATCTCGATCAGGTCGGGCGGCTGCGAAAACAAATCGTCGCCCTTTTTCAGCGTGCGCGGGAGCGTTTTGATCGTGAGCGCGTTGGCCGTGATGTCGTCGCCCTCGACTCCGTTGCCGCGCGTCACGGCGCGCACGAGTTTTCCGTGCTCGTAGGTGACGCTCACCGCGAGGCCGTCGATTTTCGGCTCCACGACGTAAGCCAGTTCCTCGCGCCCGAGCAGTTTTTCCAGGCGCGCGCAAAACTCGCGCAGCTCGGTCTCCGAGTAGGTGTTGTCGAGGCTCATCATGCGCTCGCGGTGCGTGTGGGTGGCGAAGCCCTCCGTGCGGTCGTCCCCCACCCTTTCCGTCGGCGAGTCAGCGGACGCGTCTTGCGCACAATCCGGATGCGCATCCTCCAGCTCGGTGAGCGATTTTTTCAGGCGGTCGTATTCGACGTCGGAAATCTCCGGCTCGGCCTTGCGGTAATAAAGCTCGTCGTGATGCGCGATGTCCGCGCGAAGTTTTTTGATGCGTGCCCTGATCTCGTCGGGATTCATGGAAATTGGATTGTTCGAAACAAAACCCATGGCCGCAAAAAGGCGCAAGAAGCGCAAAGAAAATTTCCCGGCATTTTGGCGGGCGCTCCACCGCGACATTTCGTCAAAAACCAAGCACCCCTTGAATTCCGAATGTCACGGCGTGGTTGAATTGGAGCGTGCATTCGAGACCCAAGGTGGTGCTGCCGCCCGCAAAGGGTTTCGCCCTGATGCCCGCCTTGGGACCGGCAGAGAGCATATGATGAACTTTTGAGGTTTGGTTTTTATCGGAGCCATACCTATCCCAGCCGTGCTCAACCAGCACGCTTGCAAGCTGGGTTTCAACGCCGAGCAAAAAATGTTTGAAATGATATGACATGCCCGCGGCCGCGAGCGCTCCGAAACGAGCCTGCGAATAAACGAACGCGGCATTGCCGGGAAGCCGGTCGTCATTGGCGTTTTGATGGCGGTCGCGATTGTCGCCCAATAAAATGCCCGCGTCAAAATTGAGGGAAACGCAGTCCGAAAGGCGCGGCTGCCACCCCAGGGTGATCGACATAAAATGCTGTTTGTTTCCAATGTCGGTCGTGCCGGCGGAACCGGGAACATGGGCGTCGGGCAGGAATGAATCGTCGGGATGCGTGTTATGGGAAAAGGTGTGCTGCTTGAGGCTTATCATTCTGTATCCAAGCAGACCGGCCCTGAATTTCCCCTCCGGAGCCTGCGCGCGAAGCGGTTGTCCGAACAACGCAAACGCAGCCGCCAACACCAGCGGAAGGATGAGTATTTTGTTATTCATTGTGTTTTCTCCAAAGTGAAAAAGGCGGCGGGGCGAGGAGGAGACCCGTGCGCCATTCGACGCCAAAAGCGGGAACGCGCAAAGAATAAAACAAACGCCCAAAACGCACAATGGCCGCCGCTCAATGATTTCTCAACACGCTGCGCGCATCAGAACACCCAACGCGCGCGCAGGCCGAAGCGCACGCGCTCCAGGTTGCGCCCGGAATCGTCGGAGTGCACATAATCGTAATCGCATGTCAGCGACGCGGACCATTTTTCCTTGAATGTGTAGGTGAGCGCGCCGCCGACTTTCAGGTTCGACTCGTCGATGTCGGGGATATTTGAGCGCCCGTTCAGTTGCGACGGCTGCCAGTCCGTCATGCACGAAACAATGAACCGCCTGTTCAGCGCATGCTGCACGTTCACGAAAAAATGATGCGTATACATGTCGGTGTAGAGAATCACGTTCGAGGATTCCTGCGCCGAGAACGTGTAGCCGGCCGATATGAAACTCAAGTCGCTGTAGTCGTGCTTCACACCCAGCTCGACATAGGGCAGCGCCGAGTCGCCGCCATTGCGCCGGAACAGCGCCTCGATTCCCAGCCGCGCCGTGTAGGCCGTGCGCTTGGTCAGCGCGTAATCCGCGCCCGCGAACAAAAAGTGCGAGTCCTTGTTTTTCAACGAGCCGTGCTCGTCGTAGCGTATCGCCTTGTAACGATACTCCGCGGAAAACTGCAAATTTTCGCGCGAGAGCCGCACCGCCTCCACACCCACGAGATACTCCGCGCGGTCGAGGTCCTCGCTCAAATAATCGTTGTCGTAGCTCATGTGCATCGTGCGCGCCTTTCCCTTCAAACCGACGCGCTTGCTAATGTTGTAAGCCAGTTTTCCGTCGAGCTGGTTGTATTTGTAGGACTGGTCGGGATTGGCGACCCCGCCGCCGATTCCCGGCAGCAGAGACTCCGGGTTCTTCACGATTTGAAACGAGTCGCTGAGCTCGCCCTCGAGTCGCGGCGTGAACGCGTGCGCCACGCGCCCGCTGATCGAATGGCTCGCCAGCAATTTGTCGTCCGGCCTGTTCTCAAGGTAGTCCATCGACAACTGGTAACTCGCGGACAAAAATGTCTGCTGGCTCGCCGATATGTTTGCGACGATTGTCGGCTGCGCCTGAAACACGATGCTCTCGATCTCGCCCTTCGCCGCGCCAAAGATGTTCGAGTCGTAATAATATCCCGCGCTCAAGTATGCCGTCAGCAGGCGCCCTTGCTCCACTTCCGGAATCGGCGCGTAAACCGCGCGCGCGTAATTCGCCGCCAGCAACAGGCCGGCGCAGGCGATCAGGAGGGATGACAGTCGTTTCATCGGGATAAAAAAGAAACGGCACGCTAGAATCACCGGCCCCGCCCCGGCAACGTCTTTATTTTTCATGCGCGCCCTCCGCGGCAACCTTCGGCGCCCCCGGATCGATGAGCACATAAAAATCCGGCGCGATCCTCACCGGCACGACCAGGGGGAAATCTGCGGGCAGCCGCCCCGCCGCCAAACCGCGATAGACCGGGGCCCAGTCGCCCCTGCCGTGCGACTGCTCGTTCGCAATCTCGCCGAAAAACGGCCTCGCTAGCGTCGCCGGCGTCAGCACCAGCGCGCGCACCCGCTGCCAGCGCGCCACCTCATGAAACCCTTTCATCGTCGCCGGCTGCGCCCACACGCGCTGCCCGGAATACCACGACGCGCCCGCCGGCACGTCGGACATCCACGCGGGCGGCTCCGCGCGATTTTCCGACAGCTTTTGCCCGATGCCCGAAAACAGCGCCGGCAGATACGGCGGGTAGTTGTAACGCGTCCCGCGCGGCTCCAGCACATCGCGCGCAAGCGGCACCGCCTGCAGGGCCAGCAGCACCAGCGCAGCCGCCAGCCCGCGCGATTCGAGCGCCTCGCTGCTCTTCACGAGCACCAGGAAAAAACCCGTCCCAAAAACAATCACCAGCGGCGCCATGCACAGCCACACATCGCGCTCGCCCTCCCCCGAGCTCAAAAACGCCTGCGCCAGCGCCACGCTCGCGATCACCGCAACGGCAAACCAGCGCAACCGGTTCGCCCGCGCGTCGCGAAACCGGTATGCGAACCCCGCCGCAAAAAACGCCGCAAAAAAAATCCCCCCGCCCGACCAGAAGCGCTCGCCCGCCCCGCGCTGCAAACTCGTCAGCGCCTTGTTGCCGAGCTTCTTAAAATCAACCGCCGGAGACTCCGTCGTGAACATCGCGCGCCGCGTCGCGGGCTCCGCCGTCGGGTCGCCCGCCTTGAGCGCGAGCTCCCGCGCGGCGAATCCAACGGGGCTGCCCGTCAGCGACACATTGCGGGCCATCCACGGCCCCGCCACCACAACGAACACCGCCGTGATCAATACCAGCGACCTGAAAACCCGCCAGTCCGACACCTTTGTCAAAATCACCACCGCCACCAGCGGGGCGGCTACGATCGTCGTGTAATCACTCAAAAACAACGCGCCCAGAATCATCCCGGTCAAAGCGGGACGCCAGAGGGACATGGTTATGCGTCTCCCCAAAGTCAGCGCAGCACCGCCGCCCGCTTTCATCACCCGCGTCTCGGCGGACCAGGTCAACTGAAACAAAGCCAGCCAAAGCGCCATGGTCAGCACGGCGCCGTTCACGGCCACCGTCGCCGCCCAAATCGGCGCCGACAGCATCACGCCGAGCAACGCAATCACACCGCCCATTTCACCAAAAAGGTTTCTCGCCAGAAAAAAGCTCTGCATCGCCACGCACCACAACAACACGATGTTCAATGCGAGCAGCGTCGTGTCGCCGTTGAACCAGCGCGCCGGAAGCAATCGGTGCGCGGCCGCAATCGCCGCCGAATACAACGGCGGCTGGTGCAACTCCGGCAGCGGTTTGCGCACGTCCACAAACTTCCCGCGCGAGATTCGCTCCCGCGCCCACGCAAACGACTGCGGATGGTTCACCAGCGTCGTGAAACCGCGCCCCTCCGCCACCTGCCGGCCAACAACCGCCTGTGCCATCGTCACCTCGGTGAGCGGCCCGCGAAACAATTTGTATCCGACAAACCACGACAACAACAGCACGCCCGCCGCCAGCCCCGCGATCCGAACCCAGCGCGAGCCCTCGCCGATTTCAAACCAGTGCACCCATTCCTGGAGTGATCGTCTTGGTAGCGTGCTCATTTTTGAAAACGTGAGGCGGGGTTGGGTTGGCGGTTCCTCTACTTGTCCAGCACGTCGAGGTCCGGCCAGCGCTGCAATTTCCGGTGCAAGGTGCGCCGGCTTATCCCCATCAACTCCGCCGCGCGCGTGCGGTTGCCGCGCGCCTTGATCAAGGCTTCGCGCAACAGGCGCTTTTCGTTTTCCTCAATCGAATACGCGCTCGACGCCCCCCGGGGTGTCGCGGGCGCCAGCGCGACGCCGGACGGCGTCGCATCCACCGGCGGCACCGGATGAGCCTCCACAACCAGCGCGGGCAGCGCCGGCTTCAACTCGCCGCGAAAGCGCGGCTCCAGGTCGAACTCCGTGAGCCTGCCGCCGCGCCGCAGCACGACCGCGTTCTCGCAAAAATTGCGCAGCTCGCGAATGTTTCCCGGCCACGGATACGCCTGCAAATAACGCATCGCGCCCGGCTCCACGGTGAGCGGCGGCACCTTGTTTTCCTTGCTGAATTGCCTGATGTAATGCGCCAGCAACGGCGGGATGTCCTCCGGCCTCGCGCGCAGCGGCGGCATTGCGATGCGCACGACGTTCAGCCGGAAAAACAAATCCTCGCGAAATTTTTTCTCGATCACCAGTTGCTCAAGCGAGCGGTTTGTCGCCGCCACCAGGCGCACATCGAGCGGGATCGGCTTTGTGCCGCCCACGCGCTCGATTGTTTTTGTTTCCAGAAACCGCAGCAATTTCACCTGCGTGCTTTGCGAGATCTCGCCGATTTCGTCGAGGAACAGCGTGCCGCCGTCCGCCGCCTCGAAACGGCCCACGCGCCGCTCCGTCGCGCCCGTGAACGCGCCGCGCTCGTGGCCGAAGATTTCGCTCTCCAGCAAGTTCTCCGACAACGCCGCGCAATGCACCGCCACGAACGGCGCGCGCGCGCGCGAACTCGCCTGGTGAACCGCCTGCGCCACGAGCTCCTTGCCCGTGCCCGACTCGCCCTCTATCAAAATCGTGGCCCTGGACGGCGCGACCAGGCGCACCCGGTCCAGCACGTCCTTCAGCGCCTGCGAGTTTCCGATGATTCCATCAAAGTTGAATTTGTCGTCCAGTCGCTCGTGCAGCTGTTGCACCTCCACCTCGAGCGTTTTTGTTTTCAGCGCGCGCTGGATGAGCATTTCGAGCCGCTCGATGTTCACCGGCTTCGTCAGGAAATCCACCGCGCCGCGCTTCATCGCCTCAACCGCGGTCTCGATGCTTCCGTAGGCTGTCATCATGATCACCGCCGGCTTGTTCGGCAGCGTCAGCGCGCGGTCGATCACGCGCAGCCCGTTTTTCCCGCCCGGCATGCGCAGGTCGGTCACGACCACGTCAAATTCCTGCGCATCCATCAAGTTGAACGCCTCGTCCGCGTTGCTCGCGATGGACACATCGTAATTGTCCTCCAACGCCTGTTGGAGACCCTCGCGAGTATTTTTTTCGTCATCAACGATGAGCACACTGGGAACCATGCCCCCGTATTCACGCGAGCCGTTGCAAAACGGTCAATGAGTAATTCAACCCGGCGCGCGGTTCCGGACAGAAGTCGCATCGTCCCCACAAACCCGCTTGCCAGCGCTCGCGACACTTGGTTCGCTCGCGTCTTTTCATTCCGCATCCGCATTCCCAATTCCTTCAGCCTTTCAGTCCTTCAGTTTTTCAGCCTTTTCCTTACGAACCATGTCCGCAGAAATCACCAAGAGTTACGAGCCGCACGACGTTGAGAAAAAATGGTATTCCGCCTGGATGCAGGCGCGCGCCTTCGCCGCACCCGAGCCAAAGCCCGGCCAGGAAACGCACACCATCGTCATCCCGCCGCCCAACGTCACCGGCATTCTGCACATGGGCCACGCGCTCAACAACACCCTCCAGGACGTGCTCACGCGCCGCGCCCGCCTCGAGGGCAAGGCGGCTTGCTGGATTCCCGGCACCGACCACGCCGGCATCGCCACGCAGACGATGGTCGAAAAACACATCAAGAAAACCGAGGGCAAAACCCGCTACGATCTCGGCCGCGACGAATTTCTGAAACGCGTTTGGGCCTGGCGCGACGAAAAGGGCGACCTCATCCTCCGGCAGCTGCGCGAACTCGGCTGCTCGTGCGATTGGGACCGCACGCACTTCACGATGGACCCCGGCTACAGCCGCGCCGTCCTCACCGCCTTCGTCAAACTCTACAAGCAGGGCCTCATCTACCGCGGCAAACGCATGGTCAACTGGTGCCCCGTCTCGCTCACCGCGCTCTCCGACGAGGAGGTCGAAATGCGCCCGACCAAGGGCCACATTTACCGCGTCCGCTACGAGCTCGTCGAACCCGCGCCGATTCCCGAAATTCCCGAGGACGCCCGCCCGCTTCCGCCCGAGGCGATCAACGACGGACGCGTCACGCACATCGTCCTCGAAACCACGCGCCCCGAAACCATCGCCGCCGACGTCGCCGTCGCCGTGCATCCCGACGACCCGCGCTACAAAACCCTCATCGGCAAAAAAGTCTGGCGCCCGCTCGGCGAGCGCGTGCAGATCGCCATCATCGCCGACGCCGCCGTCGATCCCGTCTTCGCCGCCGGCGCGCTCAAGGTCACGCCCGCCCACGACAAAGTGGACTTCGAGATCGGCCAGCGCCACAAGCTCCCCGTCATAGACAGCATCAACGCCGACGGCACCATGAACGCCGGCGCCGGCCCCGAACTCGCCGGACTCGACCGCTTCGTCGCGCGCAAAAAATCCGCCGAAATCCTCTCCGAACGCGGCGCGCTCATCGAGGCCAAGCCCTACGAAAACAACGTCGGCTACTCGCAACGCGCCGGCGTGCCCATCGAGCCGCGCCTCACCTGGCAGTGGTGGCTCCGCTACCCGCGCGTCGAGGAGGCGAAGCAAGTCGTGCGCGACGGCACGATCAAGTTTCACCCCGAGCGCTGGACGAAAGTTTACCTGAACTGGCTCGAAAACATTCAGGACTGGTGCATCAGCCGCCAGCTCTGGTGGGGCCATCGCATCCCCGTTTGGTATCGCAAGGGCGTTGACCGCGACACGCTCACGCCCGCCGACCTCGCCGACCCGCAAAAAATCCACGTCTCGCTCGACGGCCCCGCCGATCCCGAAAACTGGACGCAGGAGGACGACGTGCTCGACACCTGGGCCTCATCGTGGCTCTGGCCCTTCGCCACGCTCGGCTGGCCCGACGCCGACGCGATGAAAGCCGCCAACTACGACACGCTCTACCCGACCACCACGCTCGCCACCGGCGCCGACATCATTTTCTTCTGGGTCGCCCGCATGATCATGGCCGGCTTGGAATTCACGCACGAAGGCGAACCCCTGGAAAAACGAATCCCCTTCAAGCACGTTTATTTCAACGGCATCGTGCGCGACAAGCAGGGACGCAAAATGTCGAAATCGCTCGGCAACTCGCCCGACCCGCTCGACCTCATTAAAAAATACGGGGCCGACGGCCTGCGCTTCGGCATGTTGCAAATCGCCCCGCTCGGCCAGGACGTGAAGTTCGACGAGGACCGCATCGAAGGCGGCAAAAACTTCTGCAACAAACTCTGGAACGCCTGCCGCTTCCGCCAGATGAGTTCGGGTAGCGCGGGCGTCCCGCCTGCGGACAAGGAGCGTCCCGCTCCTTGCCAGGCCGACAACTCCTCGCTCGACGCCATCCTCGCGCGCCTCAACCCCGCGCAACTCGACGACGACGACCACGCGCTCCTCGGCGCGCTCCTCGACACCATGCGCGTGCTCGAGCGCAGCTTCGCCGAGTTCGAATTCGCGACCGCCACGCAACGCCTGTATTCATTTTTCTGGAACGATTTTTGCGACTGGTATGTCGAGGTCGCCAAGACCCGCGTGCAGGACCCCGCCGCGAAGACGCACGCGCTCGCCATGCAAGACCTCGTCATCCGCGAGTTCCTGCTCCTCTTCGCGCCCTTCGCGCCCTTCATCACCGAGGAACTCTGGCACCTCCTCGGCTACGGCGCGGCAAACGACCTGCTGCAAAACACACGCCTCGAAACCGCGGACGAACTGGCCGGCATACTCCGCAAAAACGACGTGCTTATTTCCGACAGCGCCACCGCGCGCGTGGAAAAACTGCAACAAACCGCCACGCTCGCCCGCCAGCTCAAGGCCGAGCAATCCGTCGCCCAAAAGCGCGACGTGAAATTCCTCGTCCTTGCCGACGACGCCAACTGGGCCGCCCTTTCCTCAAACGCCGCCAAGCTCGCCCGCCTCGTCGGCGCCGCGAGCATCGAACGCGCCGCGAGCGAACCCGCGCTCCCCGCAATCGTGACGCCGCTCGGCACGCTCTATCTCGACACCGGCGTGAAAGTTGACGCCGCCGCCGAGCGCGCGCGCCTGACGAAGGAACTTGCGCAATTGGAAAAACACATTGCCGGCACGCAAGCGCGCCTCGCAAACGAAGCCTTCGTCAGCAAAGCCCCGCCGGCAGTGCTCGAAGGCGCGAAAAAACAACTCGCCGACCAGCAGGCCAAAAAAGCCGAGTTGGAGCGTTTGCTGAAAGCATTGTGAGCCTCCAAACAAGCGGGCGGGACGCCCGCGCTCCCAGGGTCACAGCAACCGTGAAATTCGCGCCGCAAGCGCCGCGGTTGCGGCATCCATCCACGCCCTGCCTTTTTCCGCGGTCGCCGCAGTCGCGTCGCCCATCACGCCGCTTTGGGAAACGTCGCGCGTCATCCACGCAAACGAATCCAGCGGACGCGCGGGGTATTCGCGCACGGCCTTGTCCATGCGCACGAGCTCCGGCGCGCATGCGAGCATGAGGGCGGTTTCCCATTCGCCGGCGTGGATTCCGTTTTTCGCCTCGTGTTCGGAGAGTTCCGGCGAGAGCGGCGCCTTTAGCATTCCGGCGCGCATGCCGAGCGTGGATTGGATTTCGCGCAGCGTATAAACAATCACGGGGCTGTTGCCGCCGTGCGTATTTAAAATTGCGATACGACCAAAACCCATCGAGCACAACTCCGCCGCCACTTCGCAAAGCACACGGCGCAGCGTCCGCGCCGAGACCGTGATCGTGCCCGGAAAACCGTCGTGCTCGTTGCTTTTGCCGAACGTGAGCGGCGGCGCGACAAACACGCGACGCGCGGTTTCGGCGGAAAGTTTCGGCAGCGTGCCGGCGAGCAACGCCTGCCCGAGAATCGCGTCCACGCCGACTGGCAGGTGCGGCCCGTGCTGCTCGATCGCGCCCGTGGAAATGATGACAAGCGCGTTGTGCTTGTCCGGCAGCGCGTCGATTTGCGCAGGCGTGAATGAAGGAAGGTAATTCCTGGGAGCGCGGGCGTCCCGCCCGCTTGTTTGGGCGGGCGGGACGCCCGCGCTCCCGGGGTGCCCGGCGCTGCCAAACCTCCATGCTTGCGCGGTTTTTACCAAGCCGGCTTTCACAGGGTTGTTGCGAATATACTCCCGAATACTGACGAGGTGTCCCGCATCACGAACGTAGCGGTCATGATAGTCGGACATCCAGAAGGCTCCCTGGCCGCCAAGAATCGCGTTGGCCTTTTTGGCGACAAAAGACTTCCAGGAATGCACGATGTCGGACACGGCGTGCCCCTCGCGCGTGGCGATGAGCGCGTGCACATGATTGGGCATGACGCACCATTCGAGGAGCGCGTAGCGTTCGCCGTCGAAATGCAGAAGGGCGTTTTCGACGAGCGCGGCAATGCCGGCATTGCGCAAGTGGCACGCCCCGTGACCGGCGTCCTCATATTCGGCAATGCGTTTGCGCAGCTCAACGGAGCGCGGATCGTCGGACGGAACGGCGGTTCCATCGTCATTGCAATCGAGTTCGACCCTCCACTGCTCAATCACCTTTGCCGGAACACTGTCGTGCAAGCGAAAGGTAATGGACTGGACAAGGCCGGGCTGGTCGAAATGGGGCAAGTAATCGCGAGAATGCCAGCCCTTTCCCGGGAGCGCGGGCGTTGCGCCCGCTTGTTTGGGCGGGCGGGACGCCCGCGCTCCCAGGCGTTGCGCCAGATGCGCCGCCACCGCGGTCAAAATCGTTTCGCCGTCGAGCGATTCGTCGGGCGCGAGCGGTTCGGGTTGCTGAAAATTCCCCGGACGAAAATCCGCGTCGCGCACATCGGCCTCGCCGGCGCGTTCGAGATTCGCGCGCACATCGGCGGCTGACAATCCCAGCACGCGCATCGCGGCGGCCTGCGCGTTCGCGCGCGCCGGGGCTGGCGCGCCGGGATGAAAACTCATCCCGAGCCTGGAAACATTGACGACGCGGTTTTCCATTTCCCAATCGACATGCGTGTCGAGCGCGACCGTGGCGGCGAGTTCCTCGTTCCAAGGGCTTGTGTTGAAGAAAATAATTTTTCTGAAACCGGCGGACTTCACCGATTTCACGATCTCGCGCATGTGGTCATAAGCGGTGTCCGCGTCCACTCCGAAAAACGTCGAACGCTGATACGGCGCGAGCGCAAAACGCAACGGCGGCAGCACGAGCAGCGAATCGCATTCCATCGCGGCGCGTTTCAAAATCTCGCCACCGGCAACCTCCTCGGCATCAAGCGGCAGGCCGAGTCCGTGGTCGGCAAACCCGTGCACGGGCAGCACGACGCTCGTGCGCGCCCTGGCGTCGCCCGAAAGCGCGGCAAACTCCGGCCACGAGTGATGCGGCCAGAAATTTTCGTGATGCGCGTTCGCGAGCCAGAAGGTGCCCATGACATGCACAATTACAATGAAGCGCGGGATGCGCAACCGAAGTTTCGAGTATTCCACTTTGACCACGGATGACACGGATTAACACGGATAAATATGCAGGGGCGTCGCTTGCGACGCCCTGTTTATCATCCGTGTAAATCCGGGGTCAAAAAATCAGAAAATCTTAATTCGGGATGGTCCTCAGGTTTTGCGCGCGAAATACATTTTGCGGTTTGGCGGAAAACAGCGGATAATCCGGGCACCATGAAAAAATCAATCGGTGTCATCGGTCTTGGCATTATCGGCGGCGTGTGGGCCCGCCACTACAACGACGCGGGCGTGCTCGCGGGCGCGTGGAATCGCACGCCGCAACCGGATTTTCCGCGGTGGATGCCGTCCGCGCTTGATGTCGCGAAAACGGCGGACGTGGTGCAGATCGTCGTGGCCGATCCGCCGGCGGTGAAGGGGATTCTCGACGCGATTCTGCCGGCGCTCGGCGCGGGCAAAATCGTCATTCAATCGAGCACGATCGACCCTGCGAGCAGCGAGGAGTTCAAGAAACTCGTCGAAGGCGCCGGCGCGCGTTACCTTGAGGCGCCGTTCACCGGGAGCAAGCCGGCGGCGGAGCAAAAGAAGTCGGTCTATTATCTTGGCGGCGACGCGGCGTTGATCGCGGAGGTGGAGCCGTTGCTGTCGCTTGTGTCCGAGTTTCGATACACAATCGGCACCAATGTGCAGGCGACGACGCTCAAGCTGGCGATGAACCTGAACATCGCCGGGCAAATGCAGGCGCTCGCCGAGACGCTGACAATGGTGCGCAAGGTGAGCGTGCCGGACGATTTGTTCTTCAAGGTCATCAGGCAAAACGTGAGCTACTCGGGCGTCACGGCGCTCAAGGAGCCCAAGCTGCGCTCGGGGGATTTTTCGCCGCAGTTCTCGGTGAAGCACATGCTGAAGGACATGCGCCTGGCGTCGCGCACGGAGGGCTGCGATGATTTTCCGGTGCTCGACACCGTGCGCGAATGCCTCTTCCACGCCGACCAGGCGGGCTACTCCAACGAGGATTTTTCGGCGCTGATCAAATTGCTGAAATAACCGCGGCCCCGGTTGCGATGTGTATAAAAAATGCGCGTTGGGAAAACCAATGCGCATTTTTGCCGGATAATATTATAATAAACAATCAAACGAGTTGCCTTATGGAAACGCCCATGTTTTTCAGGCAGAATTTAATATTGTAGAATTTCTCATCGACCTTGACCAGTTCCTTGATGATGTCGTTCGCGGTCGCGTTGGTGTGAAACGCCTTTGGCATCAGTTGAATTTCCTTCACCATGGCCTTGTAATGTTTGTAAACACCGCCTTTCACGAAGTCGTCGTTTTCCTTGATGATCTCCATGATGTTTTTGGATATCGCGACCATTTTGACGATCATCGGGCCGTTTTTGCTGCTGTAAGAGGCTATTATTTTCTGGGTAATTGCCGCATCCGGCTTCTTCTCGTTTTTGGCGGCGAGCGTTTTCAATTTTGAAAAGTAGGCGCTCGCATCGGCGAGAAGGATTTCGAGCTCCTTGTGCGCCTTGAGGTAGCGGTCAACGATGCCCTTGGTCTCTTTGCCTCCGGCCTTGGTGGCGTCATCCAGTTCCGCGACCTCCAGCTCGGCGCGGCTGTAGATGGCGTCGAGCTTGCCCGAAAGGTATGCCAGGGCGCTTTGCTGGATTTTCAGATCGGCCTTGTCGGCCTTCGGGTCGGCCGCGTTCTTTAATTCATTGATGTGCTGCGTCCGCATTTTGTTCACGGACTGAAGGCGTTTCAGCAGCTTGTCGCGGCCTTTTGCGACGTCCTTGGCCCGACCCTTCTTGATGAGTTGCGCCATGGCGTTCGCCTCGGCGTCGAGTTCCTTGAAGGTGACGCTCAGCGTCTTGTTGGAGCGGAGCCAGCATTTCTTGACGCTTTCCTGCGGCTTGGCCTTTCCGGTCATGGCTTCATATTTTGCGGAGGCTTTTTCCCATTCGGCGAGTGTGTTCATTGTAGGTTGTTTTATTTGGGTTCGGGTTAAGTTTGACGACTCGCTTGAGCGAGGCGATGCGTTGAAAACCAAGAGGAAAAGCGCCGTGGAAGAAAGTGTTTTGTGATTATAATACGCGGGTTTGTTTGTAATTACACGCGAAGGCGCGTTTTCACGGCGGCGAGACTCCAGGGCGTGGTTGCGCACGACGACTTCGAGCGGGAGGTTCAGACAGGAGTTGCCCCCGCAGGATGACGGTTTGGCGACGCGATTGAGCAAGACGCAGTTTTTTGGTGGCTAAACGCTCGCCGCTTGCGCCATTTTCCGCGCTGCAAAAACACATGAGTGAAAAGACACCGGAATCCAACATCCCGCCCCGCGCGCCGCTGACCTTGCAGGAGCATCGCGCGGCGACCGACTTGTGCCTGCAAACCGGCATTCTGCTCATGCAGCACGGGGTGGAAAGCGCCTTTGTGGAATCGATCACGCGCCGCACGGGTTTCGCGCTCGAGCTCGACCGCGTCGATGTCGCGATCATGGCAAACGCCATCACCGTGACGAGCTACGCGGGGCCGCACAGCATGACGCGCGTGCGGCGCAACGAGGATCGCGGCATCAACATGCACGTGGCGATGGAGGTGCAGCGCGCCGCGCTCGCGTTCGAGTCGGGGGAAATCGACCGCGCCGAATTTGAAAAATGCGTGCGCTCGGTGAAGGCGTTCCGTTATCCGCGCTGGCTCGTGGTGCTCGCGATCGGGTTGTCGTGCGCGTGCTTCGCGCGGCTGGCGGGGGCGGACTGGACCGGATGCGTGTTTGCGTTTGCGGCAAGCGCCGCGGCGATGGTGGCGCGGCAGGTGTTCGCGCATTTTCATTTCAACCCGATTGTCGGATTTTTTGCGGCGGCATTTGTCGCCACGTCGATTTGCGCGCAAGCATTGCTGCAGTCGATCGGCACGACCCCGCGGCTGGCGATGGCGGCGAGCGTGTTGCTGCTGGTGCCGGGGTTTCCATTGATCAACGGCGTCTCGGACATGGTGAAGGGTTACGTGAACACGGGCATCTCGCGCATCGCGCTCGCGATGCTGATGGCCCTGGCCACGTGCGCTGGAATCGTGCTGGCAATGTCGGCCTGGGGCACATGGGGGTGGCTGTCATGAGCAACGTCGAAATTATTCCCCTGCTGCTGGACTTGCTCCAGGACATGGCGCTGGCGGCGGTGCCGGCGGCGGGTTTTGCGATGGTGTTCAACGTGCCGGTGCGCGTGCTGAAATACTGCGCGTTGTTCGGCGCGCTGGCGCACGGAATGCGTTTTCTGATGATGCGCGCGGGCATGCCCATCGAATGGGGCACATTGATCGCGGCGACGGCGGTGAGCTTCGCGGGAGTGTGGCTCGCGAGACGGCTGCGCGCGCACCCGAAGGCGTTCACCGTGGCGGCGATGATCCCGATGATTCCGGGCGTGTCGTTTTTCACGACGATCATCGCGCTGCACCAACTCGGCACGCGCGGGTTCGACGCGGAGCTTTTTTCGGTGGCGCTGACAAACGGGTTGCGGACGTTTTTTATCATCGGCGCAATCGCCATCGGCCTGGCAATGCCGGGTTTGCTGCTCTACCGGCGGCGTCCGGTGGTGTGAATCAGGCTGGCTCTGGAGCGCGCGGCGTGCGAGTGTGAGCGCGTCAATCGCATCGTCGCTTCTCAAATCGTGAAACCGGGATTTCTCAGAACATTCGCATTGCTGGCCGCCATCATCGCGGGGGCGCTTTGCCCGTGGGCGCGGGTGCTCGCGTTTCTCATTCCGTGGCTGATCGTGGGAATGCTGTTTGTCGTTTTCCTCGGCACGAAGTTTTCGAGGGAATCGTTTCAGCGTTCGCATGCCTGGCTGGTGCTGGCCAATGTGCTGATGGGCGGGGTCGGGTTTGCGATCGGCTGGGCGACTGGCGGGCGAGACATCGCGATCGCGGGTTTCTTCGCGGGAATCGGGCCGACGGCGACTGCGGCGGCGGTGATCACGGGGTTTCTCGACGGGCGCGTCGATTATGTGGTCACGACGTTCATGCTCACGAACCCGATCATCTCCGCGCTCATGCCGTTTTTGATGCCGCTCGCGCTCGGCCACGCCACGCCCGCGGCGTCGCTCGACATTGCGTTGAGCGTTTCGCTGCTGGTGTTCCTGCCGCTTTTGGTGGCGATGATTTTGCGGCGCGTTTATCCGGCGGTGACGACATGGCCGGCCCGCGCAAAAAACGCGTCGTTCTTCGCGTGGGTGCTCGCGTTGTTCCTGATCATGGCGAAGACGAGCCATTTTTTGCGTTACGAAATGAGCGACGCGCCGGGTGTGCTGCTGCTGAAAATCGGCGCGGTTTCACTGGTCGTGTGCGCGATGAGTTTCGCCATCGGAAGGGTGATCGGCGGGCGCGCGTTCGCGCGGGAGGCGAGCCAGGCGCTCGGCCAGAAAAACAACAACTTCACAATCTACCTGGCCATGACCTACGCGAATCCGCTGATCGCGCTCGGGCCGACTTTTTATGTGATCTGGCACAACCTCTGGAACTCGTGGCAGCTGCACCGTCACGGGGGGAAAAAATAGGGGCGGCATGAATCGCCGCGTCCATACTGGCGCCGCCGTTTTTTAGAACGCCGACTTTGGCACGTGCAGCGAATCGCCGGGCAGCATCCGGGGGTCCTCGGCGGGGGTTCGCTCGGCGAGCTCCGCGTCGATCGTGTAGGACTTGCCGGCGCGGGCGAGCGAGACGCGGGTTTGTTTCGCGTAAATCGCAAAGCCGCCCGCGGCCTGAACCGCCTTCGTAACCGTCAGGTCGGGCGCCCAGACCACGCGGCCGGGCCGGGCCACCTCGCCGCCGACATACACGTAACGCTCTGTCGCCGTCACCGAGACATCGACCGCGTTGTAGATTTTTTTATCGACGTAATTCTCGCGGATTTTTTGCGCGAGCACCGCCGCCGTTTCGCCCGATGCGGTGATCGCGCCGATATACGGCAGCGAAATCAACCCCTGATCGTCGATCTGGAGCTGGTTGCTGCTCGGATCGGGAATGCCCTGAAGCGTGACCACAAGGTTGTCGCCGGGACGGAGCACCGCGACGTTTTCGGCGTCGGGCAGGACGGGATTGTGCCGCTGCCCGTCGGCGCTCTTGGGCGTCTTGCAACCGGCAAGCGCGAAAACCATCGCGAGGGCGATCAATGAAAGGATGAGTTGCCGGAGTGTGTTTAACATCGGAAGAAATTTTGAGTCATTATTTCCGATTTAAACGGCGCGTGTCGACTCAACGTTTTCCGCGACTGCGACGCTTCGGCTTGGTGTCTTCCTCGCCGTCGTCATCATCGTCGCCGGCTTCGATGTCGAAACCTCCGTCACCGTCGCCGCGTTCGATTTCGCCGTCCTCCGTCTCCTCTTCCTCGTCCTCGTCCCACTTGAGGGACTGGTCGTTCTTGAGTTTTTCCTCCTCCTCCTCGTCGAGTTCGGGGAGGTCGGCGTCGGCGGCCTCGTCGTCCTCCTTGGTGACGGGACGCTCCTCGTCGGTGTCCCAGCCAGCGGGAACGTATTCGAGAATCGCGGCGAGTTCGTCGAACGTGTGGATCGCCCGGCCCTCGATGAACGAGGCGTTTTGATCCTCGCGGATTTCCTCCTCAACCTCGTCAACAGTGAGCTTCGCCTCGAAATTGAACAGGTCGTTGAGCGTTTTCACGCGGCAGCGCGTGATATGGTCGAGCAGATCGGCGTAGGGGCCGTTTTCGTCGTCGATCGTGTCGGCGAGCGCGAAAAGTTTTTCGTCGGAGTCAAAGATGGAGTCCTTCACGCGGCGCAGGCGCACGCGTCCGTCGCCCAGGTCCTTCTCGATGCGGAAGGGGATGAACGCCGCCTCCATGATGTCCTGGTCAAAACCGTAATCGCGCAATGCTTCGACCAGGTCGGTCAGATAATCAAGCTGCCGGGGGTCAACGATGCTCAGCCCGTCGACATCCCAACGGATCGGGTCGCTGACTTCTTCGACCCACCAGTTGTGATCATCGCCAAGACGGACTATGCACCAATCGAGACTTTTAGAGGATTTTGCCATGGTATGTTTGCGTGATAATTTTCGGGAGGAAAAAGAGCAGGGATTGGTCGAGTCAACCCAGGAATCATCGCGCCCGAATTTTTCCGCCCAAAACCTCCTGTTTCTCCAAAACGAGGCGGAGCGTGAAAGGGCATAAGTGAAAAACAAGCCCAAAATTCAAGATATTGCGCCCCGTCAATCTTGTGTGAAAAACAACGGCATTTCGGCGCGCCGCGCTTGATTTATTTCCGGCAAATACCAACGTCTTGCATACATGGATTATTTTTATGAACGCGTCCTGCGCCCGATCTTCTTCAAGCTCGACTGCGAGCTCGCGCACAACCTCGGCGCTTTTGGCATGACCGCCCTCGGCTGGATGCCCCCTGTCTGCCGCGTCATGGAGCGCTGCGGACGCCTCCCCGCCGCCGCGCGCCCCATCGAGGCGTTCGGCCTGAAATTTCCCAACGCCGTCGGTCTCGCCGCCGGCTTCGACAAACACGCCACGGCCTGGCCCGCCGCCGCCGCGCTCGGTTTCGGCCACATCGAAATCGGCACCATCACCGCCCTCGCCCAGCCCGGCAATCCCAAGCCCCGCGCCTTCCGCTACCCGAGCGAGGAGGCGGTCATCAACCGCATGGGCTTTAACAACGAAGGCGCCGAAACCGTCGCCAAGCGCCTCGCAAAAATGCCCAAGCGCGGCAAACGCCGCATCCCTCTCGGCATCAACATCGGCAAATCAAAAGTCACCCCGCTCGAAAAAGCCGTCGAGGATTACCTCACCAGCTTTTCGCTCCTCGCCGACCACGCCGACTATCTCGTGCTCAACGTCAGCAGCCCGAACACCCCCGACCTCCGCAAGCTCCAGGATGAGCAGCGCCTCTCCGAGCTCCTCGCCGCGCTCGACGCCGCCAACCGCGACCGCGCCTCGCAAAAAGACGCGGCGGGCAACGCCAAAACACGCGTGCCCCTGCTCCTGAAAATCGCCCCCGATCTCACCTACCCGCAAATCGACGCCGTCCTCGAGCAGCTCGAGGCAAACCACTTCGACGGCATCATCGCCACCAACACCACCCTCGCCCGCCCCGGCTATTTTGAAAACATCGACCAAACCGGCGGACTCAGCGGCATGCCCCTGACAAAAAAATCGACCGAAATCATTCGCTACATTTCTCGCGCAACAAACGGCAGGCTGCCGATCATCGGCGTGGGCGGAATCCACACCTCCGGGGACGCGGGCGAAAAACTCGATGCCGGCGCGACCCTCGTGCAAATCTACACCGGAATGATCTATCGCGGCCCCTTCTTCGCCCGCGAACTCGCCCGCGAACTCAGCGCTCGCCAGCTCCGCCCCACCCGCGGGTATTGACAGAAAACAACCGCACAGACGGATCAGTCCTTGAAAGCTGATCCAGTTTTCCGAGCAAGCCGACCTCCGCCACCTCGCGCAACGGAATCAAAACAAACGCGCGCTCCCACATGCGCGGATGAGGCAGCGCGAGCGTTTCCGACGCGCACTCTACGTCGCCAAACAAAAGCAAATCCAAGTCGAGCGTGCGCGGCCCCCAGCGCACTTCGTTTTCGCGCCGCCGCCCAAACGCGCGCTCAATCCGCTGCATTTCGCCGAGCAACGCCTCGGGTGAAACGGACCGTCCAACACCCAGCCTCGCCGCCAGATTCAAATACGCAGGCTGTTCCACGCCGCCAACCGGATCGGTTTCATAAATCGCCGACACTGCATCGACACGCACATCCGCCGCATCGCCAAGCGCGCGCAACGCACCACGCAGCGTCGCCTCGCGATCACCAAGATTCGAACCCGCGCTGATGTAGGCGACACAACCGCTCATTTGCGCTCCCTGCGCACCCGCGCTTTCAGTCCGTCGAAATCAAAATCCACCGGCGGCTTTAACTTGGTCACGTCAACACTCACGGCGCGCACTTGCGCAAACGCGCGCAACAAATCCTCCACAATGCGGCAGGCAAGCGTCTCAACAAGATTGACCGGCGGCCCCTCCATCACCGCGCGCGCGGCCTCGTGGATGCGCCGGTAGTCGATAGTTTTTTCCAGATCGTCCGTGCGTCCGGCCTCGTCGAGCGGCAGTTCGAGCGTGACGGTCACCTCCCATGGTTGCGGCCGTGTTTTTTCCTCCGGCAGCGCGCCGTGGCACGAGTGAAAACGCATTCGGGAAAGTGTGATGGAATCGGTGCTCATAATTTTTCAACCTCCGTCCATTCCGCGCCCGCGCGGATCGCGTCGGCCATCTCAACGAAGGGGCGCATGCGCGCCACATCGTGCACGCGCACCATGCGCGCGCCCTGCTGGACGCCCCACACGAGTGTCGCCGCCGTGCCGTCCTCGCGCTCGGTTGGTATCTGTTTTTTCAATACACTGCCGATTGTCGATTTGCGCGACGTGGCAAGCAACACCGGATGCCCAAGGTCAACGATGCGAGAAAGGTGTTTCAGCACTTCAAGGTTCTGCGCGACATTCTTTGCAAAACCAAAACCCGGATCAGTCCATATCTGCCCCGCCTCAACCCCCGCCCCGAGCATGGTGTCGATCGAAGCTCGCAAATCGGCAATCACGTCGGGCCAAAAATCCGTGTAATCGGACGCGGGCCGGTTGTGCATCAGGATGATCGGGCAGCGAAGATCGGCGGCCGCCTGCGCCATGTTTTCGCCCTCGAAACGCCCGCCCCAAACATCGTTGATGATGTCTGCGCCGCCGCGCACCGCCGCGCGCGCGACACCCGCCTTGTAAGTGTCCGCGGAAATCGCCGCCTCGGGAAACGCGCCGCGCACCGCCTCGATTACGGGAAGGACGCGATCAATTTCCGCCGCCTCGCTCACGGGCGCGTGGCCGGGACGCGTGGATTCGCCGCCGATGTCGATCACGTCCGCGCCCTCCGCGAGCATCGCGCCCGCGCGCTCAAGCGCCGCCTGCGCGCCGATGAATTTTCCACCGTCGGAAAACGAGTCGGGCGTCACGTTGAGAATTCCCATGATGAGCGTGCGCGCGCCGTCCGGCAGCGCGCGTCCGTGCGGGCTTCGCCATTGGAGCTTATGAAGATGAGTCGCTGTTTTCATTTCGCTTTTAAACTTTCGACGAGCGCCGCCGTTCCCCCGGCCATGCTGACGCGCGGTGTGTATCCAATATCCCGATGCGCAGCGGTTGCGTTAAACCAGTGGTCCTTGGCGAGCTCCGAGGCCACAAAGCGCGTCATGGGAGGCTCGCCGCGCAAGGGCAGCACGCGCCACGCGGCCTCGCAACACGCGCCAATGGCGGACGCGGCGCGCAACGAAATGCGTTTCCCAACCGGACGCTCGCCGAGCGAAACGAGCAAGTTGTTAATCCACTCCCAAAGCACGACGGGCTCGTTGTTGGTAATGAAATAGGCGCGGCCCGCGCATTGCCCGATGTTGGTTTCGGCGAGCAGGTGCGCGTCGGTTGCGTTTTCAACATGCACCATGTCCACTCGATTGCGTCCGTCGCCGACAATGCGGAGACGCCCGCGGCGCGCCTGCGCGAGCACGCGCGGGATGAGATGCGGGTCGTCGTTGCCCCAAATCAAATGCGGACGCAACGCGACGGTTCTCAGTCCGGGCGAATTCGCCGCCAGCACCTCTCGCTCGGCGATTGCCTTGGTAAGCGGATACGCGCTTGGGCAGCGCGTGGTGAGCGGCAGCGATTCGTCGGCGCCGGCGAGGTCGAGGTCGTTGTAAACGACGCTCGGCGTGCTCGTGTGCACAAAGCAACGCACACCATGCTCCCTCGCCCCTGCCAGCAACGCGCGCGTGCCGATCACATTTGCGCGAAAAAAATCATCGTAGCGCCCCCACACGCCGACTTTGGCGGCCACATGAAACACCGTATGAATGCCCGCGCACGCATCGCGCATCGCGCCAGCATCATCGAGCGACGCGGCGATAAAGTGCACGCCGCGCGCAACAAGATCGTCCGCAACCCGCCGCGCCAGCACGGTGACGGGGCGGCCTTGCGCAAGTAGCCGCTCGACAATGTGCCGCCCGAGAAACCCCGTGCCGCCCGTGACAAGCACGGGGGAAGAAAGGGCTGAAGGGCTGAAGGGCTGAAAGGCTGAATCGGAAGAAGGCATCGATCGTGGGAGGTTTGATTGGGCGGTTTTTCTTTCAGCCCTTCAGCTTTTCAGTTCTTCCGCCTTTCCGCTCGCGGCCCAGGCCGCGAGCGTCAGCCGGTGGATCTTGGCGTTGTGGCGCACATCCACGGGAAATTTTGGGTGATGGAAGAAATGCGCGATCCCCGCCGTGTGCGGCTGCGCGAGCGCAAGCGCGCGAAGTTCCGCGGCGAGTTTGGCGAGGTCGAAATGCTTGGATGCCGGCTGAATGACGATTGCCGGGATCTGCGAACCGCGCGCGCCGAGTCCGACGAGCGCGCAACGGACGACTTGCGGATGCGCGCGAAACACCTGCTCGCAAGGTTCCGTGTAAAGCGGCCCGGCGGCAGTTTCGACGCGCTCGGCCTTGCGTCCGCAAAACCACAGACGCCCATCCGCGTCGAGACAACCGGTGTCACCCATGCGATGCCAAATGGTGTCGCCGGATTTTATTTTTGCCGCCGCGGTGGCGGCGGGAAGGTTGTCATACTCGCGCGTGA
Source organism: Ereboglobus sp. PH5-5 (assembly GCF_029504805.1). Taxonomy (NCBI): domain Bacteria; kingdom Pseudomonadati; phylum Verrucomicrobiota; class Opitutia; order Opitutales; family Opitutaceae; genus Ereboglobus; species Ereboglobus sp. PH5-5. The sequence goes on from NZ_JAQFIT010000014.1 coordinate 80,292, forward strand.
TCGCGGGGCCGGTGACAATGATCTCGCCGATCTCGCCGGGCGGGAGCTCGCGCGCGTCGGCGAGCGCGGCAATGGGGTCGTCATTGATTGCGATGATTTTGATTTGTATCTCCGGCGTGGCGCGGCCCACGCAAGCGCCGGCGCAGGCGCTTTTGTTTTGGAGCATTTCGTCGCCGTTGACGTTGCTCACGGGCAGGCACTCGGTCGCTCCGTAGGGGCTGTGGAGTTTTCCGTTGGGGAGAATTTTTCGCGCCTTTTCCCAAAGCGCGGCGGGCACGGGGGCGCCGGCGCAGAGCACGCGTTTCATGCTCGGGAGCGTGATGTTGTTCGCAATGCAGTAGTCGGCGATTTTGTTCCAGAGCGTCGGCGAGCCGAAGGAATTGTTCACATTTTCCTGCTGGATGGCGCGCACGATTTTTGAGGGATCAAGCGTCGCGGGGCGGCTCGGGTCGATCTCGGGCACTATGGTCGTCATGCCGAGAGCGGGGGAAAAAAGCGCGAAGACCGGCAGCATCGACAAGTCGCCCTCGCCGGGCTCGATTTCGTAGGTGTCGCGAATCGAGCGCACCTGCGCCTCAAACATTTCGTGTTTGTAGCAGACGCCCTTTGGCGCGCCGGTGGAACCGGAGGTGAAGAGAATCGCGGCAAGGCCGTTGTTGGAAACCTCCGTGTTATTCTGGATTTTAGATTCTGGATTTTGGGCTTTTATCCGCGCGAGCGGAGAACTGCTTGCGGGCACCCGTATTTCGACGGAGCGAAACGCGCGACGGCACACGCGGCTGAGAAATCGCGCGACCGGAATGCCGAGCAGCACGCGCGGGCGCGAGTGCGCGACGCAACGCAAAAAACTTTTCATGCCCATGCCCGGGTCAATGATCACGGGCACCGCGCCCATTCTGAAAAGCGCGAACACCGCCGCGATGAGCGGCAGCCCCTGGCGCACCATCACGAGCACGCGATCGCCCTCGCGCACGCCGCGTTTGACGAGGTTGGCCTCCCACGCGCCGACCTCGGCATGGAGATCGGAAAACGTGAGCGTGAGATAATCTATTTTCTCGCCGGCGGCATCGTGAACGCGTCCGCGCGGCACTTTTACCGCAACCGCGTCCGGCCGCGCCTTCGCCATGATGGTGAGGTGCCGCGCGATGTTCATTCAGCAACACCCTCGCCGCGCGACGGCTCGGCGGCGGTTTCGCGAGCGAGGTTGTCCGCCTCGCGTTTTTCCTTTTTGCCGCGCGCGAGCAATTCGACCTGCCAGGGCAGGAGCACCTCGCCGGGTTTGTCGGGAATGCGGGCGATCTGGGCGAGTTGCGCGCGGTTGGCGATAAGCGTCGGGTCGAGCTGAATTTTTTGCGCGATGAAATCGCGCTCGGCCTTGATCGCATCCTGCACGGCGAGCTCGGCGGCCGTGAGCGGAAGGATGTTCGGGTCGCGTCCGCGGCGGCGCGGGAGCGTGTGCGGGTCGCGCGAAAGCCCGGCCTCAATCGCAGCCCGCAGGCTTGGCGCGAGCCGGTCGTGGCGGCGCCCGAGCTTGATCGTCTCCATGAGAGAGCGGGCGGACAGGCCGTGGTCGGCGCCCTCGGCGATTTTGAGAAGCAGGTCGTTGCTCGTGACCTTGAACGGCGGCGTGTCGAGCTTGCGGGCCCAGTTTTCGCGCCAGTGCCAGAGCGCGTGCAACACCGCGAGACCGTGCGGGCGCAGGCGTTCGGAGCGGCCGATGCGCCAGTCGTTTTCGTCGTCGGGAGGAAACCCGGTCGCGCCGGACTCGATCTGGCGGTCGCATTGCTGGCGCAGCCAGTCGAGGCGGCCAAGCGCATCCAGCTCCGATGTCAGCTGGTCGCGCAGCGCGGGCAAATAATACACATCGAGCGCGGCGTAATCGAGCAGGCGCGGCGTGAGCGGGCGCTGGGACCAGTTGGCCGTTTGCGAATCCTTGTCGAGCGCGACGCCGTAGTGCTCCTCGAGCAGCGCGGCGAGCCCGATGCGCCGGCGGTTGAGCAGCTGCGCCGCGAGCATCGTGTCGAAAAGACTGCGCGCGCGAAACCCGCACAGGTCGGCCAGCAGCCGCAAGTCGAAATCGCTGCCGTGCATGACGAGATGCTTGCCCGCGAGCCGCTGCCACAATGGCGAAAAGTCGAGCCCGGCCAGCGCGTCCACGAGAAAAAATTTTCCCTCCACATTGAACTGCAGCAGGCAGAGCCGCGTGCGGTAGTGATAAAGATTGTCCGCCTCGGTATCGAGAAAGACCTCGTCCACGCGGTCAAGCGCCTCGAGCAAAGGCGCAAGCTGGCCTGCTTGATCAATGAGTTGGTATTCGGGCGTGTCTGGCATCGGCGAAAAGAAATGTCACAGGAAACACAAACATCCCGAAACGGAAAGACTGAAAGAAATGAGCCGCGGGGAAAATATCGCAAAAAAACACGTGTGCAAAACCGCTTGCGTTTGACGGCCCGTCCTCTCGAAATGTCTGCTGTGAAAGATTCGTTTCACATTTCAGCAAAAGCGTAAACACCATCATCAACACAAATGCACTCTGAACAACTCAGCGCCAACGGAGTCAGCCCGATGCCGCACGGCTACGCGCTCATGACCAATCCCGCCCTCAACAAGGGCACCTGTTTCTCGGAACGCGAACGCGACGCGTTGGGGTTGCGCGGGCTGCTGCCCCCGCGGGCGTTCAGCCTCGAGGAGCAAATGCGGCGCGCCCTCGGCAACATGCGCCGCAAACCCGACGCGCTCGAAAAATACATCTTCCTCACCACGCTCCAGACGCGCAACGAAACGCTCTTCTACCGCCTGCTCCAGGACAACATCGAGGAAACCATGCCGCTCGTTTACACGCCCACCGTCGGCCAGGCGTGCCTCGAATACGGCTCCATTTTCCGCCGCCCGCGCGGCCTCTTCATCAGCCTGCGCGAAAAAGGCCGCGTCGCCGAAGTGCTGCGCAACTGGCCGATCGCCGACGTGCGCATGATCGTCGTCACCGACGGCGAGCGCATCCTCGGACTCGGCGACCTCGGCGCGCTCGGCATGGGCATCCCCGTCGGCAAGCTCTCGCTTTACACCGCATGCGCCGGCGTCCATCCGAGCTACTGCCTGCCCATCACAATCGACGTCGGCACCGACAACGAGAAACTCCTTGATGATCCCTTCTACATCGGCCTCCAGCAAAAGCGCGTGCGCGGCGCCGAATACGACGAGCTCCTGCGCGAGTTCGTCGAGGCCGTGAAAACCGTCTACCCGAAAGCGCTCCTCCAATGGGAGGATTTCGGAAACACCAACGCGTTCCGCCTCCTCGAGGAAAATCGCAAAAACCTCCTCTCATTCAACGACGACATCCAGGGCACCGCCGCCGTCGCCATTGGCGGCCTCATCGCCTCGCTGCGACTCACCGGAAAAAAACTCACCGACCAGCGCCTCCTCTTCCTCGGCGCGGGCGAGGCCGGCACGGGCATCGGTGAGCTCTTCACCGCCGCCGCGCAAAAGGCGGGCCTCTCCGAAGCCGACGCGCGCGCCTGCTGCTGGTATGTCGATTCGCAAGGCCTCGTCGTGAAAAACCGGCCCGGCAAACCGCTCGCGCACCACAAGCTCCCCTTCGCGCACGACCACGCGCCCGTCGCCACGCTCGCCGAGGCGGTCGAGGCGGTCAAACCCACCGCGCTCATCGGCGTGTCGGGCATGCCGCGCACCTTCACCGAGCAAATCATCCGCCGCATCGGCGAACTCAACAAGCGCCCGGTTATCTTCGCCCTCTCAAATCCCACCTCGCGCGCCGAATGCACCGCGGAGGACGCCTACAAATGGACGGAAGGCCGCGCGATCTTCGCGAGTGGAAGTCCCTTTGATCCCGTCACCATTGACGGCAAGACGCACCATCCCGGCCAGGGCAACAATGTGTATATCTTCCCCGGCGTCGGCCTGGGCGCGCTCGCCTGCGGTGCGCGCGAAGTGACCGACCGCATGTTCCTCGCCGCCGCAGAAACACTCGCAGGTCAAGTGACCCAAGCCGACCTTGACCTTGGTCGGGTGTATCCCGCGCTCACCAAGATCCGCGACGTCTCCGCAAAAATCGCCGCGGCCGTGGCCGAGGAAGCGCATCGCGAAAACCTCGCCACCACGCCGCGCCCCGCCGACATCGAAGCCGACATCAAGGCCAAGATGTATGAGCCGGCGTATCGCGAATTTGAGTGAGCCGCGGTTTTTGAATCGCGCACTGAAATCAAAACAGCCGCGGACTATCCGCGGCTCAAAACAGTTTCGCCATGACTTGGACCGCGGGGTTCAAGCCAGTGGCTTTGTGGTCTCAATCTCGCACATGGCGTCGTGCACGCGCACGATTTCGGCAATCTCGGGCCGCATGGTTTTGATTTCAGCGCCGACGGTTTCGATGTGACGGCAGGTGGCGAAATCGGACGGGTTGCGAAGGGTTTTGGTGCGCGGCACCGGGAAGAATAATCTCGAAAAGAATCCCCTCGATTCAGACGCCTGTTGTTCCCCCGGCGAAAGCGGCACTTTTTTGAAACAGCGCCAGGGTTTCGGGCTAAGCCGCGCGCGATAGCATTTTTGTTTCCTGCAAAGCAGGACATAACGCGCGTCGGATTTTAACTGCGTGAGAATGGCCTCGCTCTCGGGCGACTCGGGGTCGAAGAGCGTGCTCGTGCAAAGATAACGAAGACCGGCGGCGGTCGAATAAACACGGAAGGCGAGATCGGGGCGCGCGGCCAGAAGATCGGCGAGCGCGCTTAGCGCCCCAGCCTGCGTGGTGCCGCCAACGGACTGCACGATTTGCCCGGTCCTTGGGTCCCTGCCCTGCTGCTCAAAATCGACATCCACAAACATCACGCGGTTTGCATTGAGCACGGAGGCTCCGTAGGCATTGCGGGTGATGCGCGCGATCGGTGATCCGTCCGCGTAAAGTTGCTTGAGCACGGGCTCGGTCAGGTCGCGCACACCGTAGGGGTAGCGTTCGCGCTCATGGGGCGCGTGAGCGCCGCCGGAGGCGGCCTTGTTCGCCTCGGCTTGGGCGAGCGCGACGGCCTTTTGTTGCGCGTCGGACTGGCTGATGGAGGAGGAGGCTCTTGCGCTGCGGAAGACGCGCCCGGAGGCGCCGTCGGCGCCGCGGGTTTCCATAGCGGTGAATTGTTTCGGGGTGGTCATAGCGTGAATGGGATTTTTGTCTGCGCGGAGAATCGCATGAACGCGGTGGCGCAGACAAAATAAAAAACCGCGAGCGTTGCGGCTCGCGGCTTGTGGGTGATAAATGAATACAACCTAAATCAGTCTTTTTTCTCCTCTTCCGCGGCGGGCGCGGGAGCCTCGGCGGGTGCCGCTGCTTCTTCCGCTGCGGGCTTGGCGGCGGCGGGTTTCTTCGCCTTCTTGGCGCGGCTCTTGTTCTTCTTGTAGCCGGGATCGTCGGCTTTCACGAACTCAATGAGAGCCATCTCGGCGGCGTCGCTGTCGCGGCGGCCGAGCTTGTAGATGCGGGTGTAACCGCCGCTGCGATCGGCAAACTGCTTGTAGGTTTCGTTGAAGAGCTTGGTGACTGCATTCTCGTCGCGGACGTCCGCGAGGGCGAGACGGCGCAGGTGAATGGCGTCCTTCTTGTCCTTGGCAACACCGGCCTTCTTGGCCTTGGTGATGACTTTTTCAATGAAGGGACGCAAGGCCTTGGCCTTGGTGAGGGTGGTTTGGATGCGCTCATGCTTGATGAGCGAGGCGGCCATGTTGGCCATCATTGCCTTGCGGTGCTCGCGCGTGACGCCGAGTCCGTATTTGTGCACTTTGTGACGCATTGTATTTCAGTTTTTATTTGGTTTTTGGTTGTGCTTCCCGATCGGCTTTCCGGTCGCAGCGTTGGGCGGCAGCGGACGGCGCGAGAAGCCCCGCCGCGGAGCGGCGGGAAGGGTGAAATGTGAAGAGTGAAAGGTGAAAAAAGAAAACCGGCGCGGCGCGGGAGCACCCTCAGTTTTCACTCTTTACCATTCGCTCCTCACTCTTCGACTCAGAGATCCTTCTTTGAGTCGAGCAGGCGCTCGTCGAACTTCATGCCGAGGGAGAGGCCGAGGGCTTCGAGCTTGTCCTTGATTTCGTTGAGGGACTTTTTGCCGAAGTTGCGATACTTGAGCATTTCCTGCTCGGTCTTCATGGCGAGTTCGCCGACGGTGGTGATGTTCGCGTTGTTGAGGCAGTTCGCGGCGCGGACGGAGAGTTCGATTTCGTTGACCGACATGTTGAGCAGCTTGCGGAGCTTGTTCTGCTCCTCGCTGACTTCGTTGGCCTGGGTCTCGAAGGCGTATTCCTCGTTGCTGACGCGGTTGAAGACGTCGAGGTGGTGCGCGAGGATCGAGGATGATTGCTTGAGGGCGTCGTCCGGCGTGATGCGGCCGTCGGTCCAGACTTCAAGAATGAGTTTGTCGTAGTCGGTGATCTGGCCGACGCGGGTGTTCTCGACGGTGTATTTGACGAGCTTGACGGGCGAGAAGAGCGAGTCGATCGGGATGACGCCGATGGTTTGCTCCTCCTTCTTGTTTTGCTCGCCGGGATAATAACCGCGGCCGGTTTTGATTTCGATCTCGGCCTCGAAGGTTTTGTTTTTGTCGAGCGTGCAAATGACTTGCTCGGGGTTGACAATCTTGACGTTGGCGTCGGCCTGGATGTCGGCGGCGGTGACGGGACCCTCGCGGCTCACCTTGATGAGGAGGGAGAAGGGTTCGCGTTTTTCCGAGACGATGAGGATTTTCTTGAGGTTGAGGACGATGTCTGTGACGTCCTCGACGACGCCGTCGATGCTCTGGAATTCGTGGTTCACGCCGTCGATCTTGATGGACGAGATGGCGGAGCCCTCAATGGAGCTCAGGAGGACGCGACGGAGGGAGTTGCCGATGGTGTGGCCGTAACCTGCTTCGAATGGTTCGGCGATGAATTTTGCGTAGGTGGGCGTGGAGCCTTCCTCAACTTTGCTGAGTTTGCTGGGGAGTTCGAACTTTCCGAGTCGTTTTGGCATGGCGGGAATGTGGAAGTTTTCTGACAGTTGCGCGTTAAGCGATAATAATTGTGACTGTTTCGAATTGGAAGAGGGCGCGCGCGAGGCGCGCCCCTACGAATTAGCGCGAGTAGAATTCAACGATGAGCTGCTCGTTGATGCCGGGTTCCATTTCGTCGCGGTTGGGCATGCGGGTCATGGTGGCCTTGAGAGCTTCGTCGTTGCGGGTCAGCCAGCCGGGGACGTTGCGAGCGCGGGTTTCCTCGAGGTTGCGGGTGGCAATCTGGCGGGAAGTGGGCGCGTTCTTGACCTCGATTTCGTCGCCGGGCTGGACGCTGTAGCTGGCGATGTCGACCTTGTGGCCGTTGACGCGGATGTGGCCGTGGTTGACGATCTGACGGGCGGCGGCGCGGGACTTGGCGAAGCCGAGGAGATAGACAACGCTGTCGAGGCGGGTCTCGAGGAGCTGGAGGAAGACCTCGCCGGTGACTCCGCGGGAGCGCTTGGCCTTGGCGAAGACGCGGCGGAACTGGCGCTCGAGCAGGCCGTAGATGTAGCGGAGCTTTTGCTTTTCGTTGAGGCCGACGGCGTATTCAGAGAGTTTGCGACGAAGCTTGGGGCCGTGCTGGCCGGGGGGATACGTGCGTTTTTCGTAAGCTTTCGTGGAGCCGAAGAGCGGCTGCGAGAAGCGGCGGCTGAGGCGGGTTGTTGGTCCGGTATAACGAGCCATGGTGTTTTAAAAATTAAGAATTAAGAGTTGTGAATTAAGAAGTGAGAAACCGGCGGAACGCGGATTAGACGCGACGGCGCTTGGGCGGACGGCAACCGTTGTGGGGAACGGGGGTGACGTCGACGATGGCGTTGATTTCGAGACCAATGGCCTGAATGGCGCGGATGGCGGAGTCGCGTCCGAGGCCGGGGCCGGAGACTTCGATGACGACGTCCTTAAGGCCGTGCGCCATGGCGTTGCGGGCGGCGTCCTGGGCGACGATTTGCGCGGCGTAGGCGGTGGATTTGCGGGAGCCGCGGAAGTTGCACTTGCCTGCGCTCGACCAGGAGATGACGTTGCCCTTCGGGTCGGTGATCGAGACGATCGTGTTGTTGAAGGAGGCGTTCACCTTGACGATGCCGGAGGTGATATTCTTGGAGCCCTTGGCCTTGCGAACCTTGATGGCGCCGACTTCCTCCTTGAGGAGTTCCTCGGCGGTGGGTTGGCGGGCGACGCCGCCAACGAGTTCAACGGGTTTTTCCTCGGCGGGAGCGGCGGCATCGGCAGCCGGAGCGGCGGCCTTTTCCTTCTTGGCCTTGGGGGCTTTTGCAGGTTTCTCGGCGGCGGCTTCGGGAGCGGCGGCGGCAGGAGCGGTTTCCTTCGTGGGATCGGATTTGTCTTCAGCCATGGTGGTTGTGTTTGTTTAAAGGTGTTATTTGGCGGCCTTGGTGACACCGACGGTGCGGCGCGGGCCTTTGCGGGTGCGGGCGTTGGTGGAGGTGCGCTGGCCGCGAACCGGGAGGCTGCGGCGATGGCGGATGCCACGGTAGCAGCTGATGGCCTGGAGGCGCTTCAGGTTGCCGGTGATTTCGCGGCGAAGGTCGCCCTCGACGACCCACTTGTGGTCGGTGATGACGTTGAGGATCTTGTTGAGCTGCTCCTCGGTGAGATCCGAGGCGCGCATGTTGCCGTCGATTCCGGCCTCCTCGCAGATGATGGCGGATCGGGCGGGACCGATGCCGTAGATGTAATTGAGCGAGAAGACGACTTTCTTCTTCGCGGGAATGTCAACACCGAGTAGACGTGGCATAGTGGTTAGTTGGTTGTTTGGTGAATTGTTGTGGTTTGTGAGATTGGACTGGCAGGGAAAGTGGTGAGATTTTGGATTTTCGATTGGGCGCTTCCGCTCCGGTTTCGCGCAGGAGCGCGCAATCCAAAATCGAGAATCGAAAATCGAAAATTTCTAGGGGCGCGGGACCGTGAGGATTTCCGGGCCGTGGTCTGTCGTGAGCACTGTGTGTTCGAAGTGGGCCGAGGGGCTGCCGTCGGCGGTGACGATTGTCCAGCCGTCTTCGGCTGTCTTGGTGCGCCAGGAGCCGAGGTTTATCATGGGCTCGATGGCGAGGGTCATGCCGGGCTTGATGACGTCGGTCTTCGATTTTTTGCGTTCGATGAAGTTCGGGATTTGCGGTTCCTCGTGCATCGATGCGCCGACTCCGTGGCCGACCATGTCGCGAACAATACCATAGCCGTGCGGCGTGATGTAGTTCTGGACCGCCTCGGAGATGTCGCCGATGCGGTTGCCGACCTTGGCCTGGGCGATGCCGGCGGCGCGGGCTTCCTCGGTGACGCGGAGGAGCTTGGCAACTTCGGGCGAAACCGCGCCAACGGGGACGGTGTAGGCGTTGTCGCCGACGTAGCCGTTGTAGGTGACGCAAATGTCGAGAGTGACAACATCGCCGTCGCGGAGGATGCGCTTGAAGGAGCCGATCCCGTGAACAACTTCCTCGTTGACGGAAATGCAGGCGTAGGCGGGAAAGGGACGGACGCCGCGGGAGTGCGACGGATAACCGTAACAGGCGCTCTTCGCGCCGTATTCCTCAATGTATTTCCGGGCTAGATCATCCAGGTCAAAAGTAGAGATGCCGGGCTGCACGGCTTGCTTGAGTCGGTGCAGAACGGTCGCGGCAATGGCGCATGATTCCCTCATGCGGGCGATGGCATCCTTGTTTTTAATCGGAATTGCCATGGCGTTATTTCGCGAGAACCGGCGCGAGGGCTTCGTCGTCGAGAAGAAGACCGTGGGCTCGGTAGTGATTGACGATGTGCAGGCTCGCCGTGTCGTTCGCGTCGGCGGCGTCGATGACGCCGTCGAGCGACTCGCCGCGGGCGTCGAGCCATTCGTCAAATACTTTTGCTTGGAGCAGCGTAGCCGGGAAGCCGGTGAGGGCGAATCCCGCATCAGGTTTGCGCGCCCAAAACCAGCGCCGCATAATCGCGGTGACGGTTTCCCCGGAGGGGGATTGCCCCCGGCGGGCAGCGGCTTCGGCCTTCTGGCCGAGCGGCGTGTGACGCGAAATCTCCTGGCGTATCAGGCCGGTGGGAGAGACGTGCTCTTGATTCAAAGAACTGAGTTGGAGCATCACGTTTTCGATTTTCGAAGCGGTGGAGCCAACGATGACTAGCTTGATCTTGGCCGCGAGGCCTTGATTGGAAAAGTAGGTGAGTAAGCCGGACACGGTGACCGGTGTAAAGTCCTTATTTTATGATGCCTGAATACATCAGATACCATGAAACAAGGCCGATGAGGAAAAGGCCGCCCAGCACATACCAGAGGCGGGAGACGGTTTTCCAGTCGGCGGCTTCGCCGGTGGCGCTGGCAACATTCGGGTTGCGGGCGTGGATGCGGCCTTTTTTCAAGAACCCGTCATAGTGGCGCTGGAGGAGATAGGTCTCAACCTGGCGCATGGTGTCGAGGACGACGCCGACGGTGATGAGCATGCCGGTGCCGCCGAAGAAGGAGGCGACACGTTGCGGGACGTGGAAGTTGAACAAAAGCACGTCCGGGAAAATGGCGATGACGGTGAGGAAGATCGAGCCGGCCAGGGTGAGGCGCGTCATGATGAAGTCGAGGAACTTGGCAGTGGGCTCGCCGGGGCGAACGCCGGGCACATAACCGCCGTATTTCTTGAGATCATCCGCGATCTGGATGGGCTTGAACATGACCGACACCCAGAAATAGCTGAAGAAAAGGATGAGGGACGCCATCAGCACGTAATAGATCGGATCCCCGCGAAGAAGGTCGGCCGCAAGCCGGGTCATCCAACGCCATTCCATCGCGCCGCCGAGCATCTGGAAAATCTGCTGGGGGAAGAGGAGGATGGCGCTCGCAAAAATAACGGGCATAACGCCGGAGTAGTTGACCTTGAGCGGAAGGAACGAGCTCTGGCCGCCCATGACCTTGTTGCCAACGACGCGCTTGGCGTATTGGACCGGAATCTTGCGCTGTCCCTGGACAACGAGAACGATGCCCATGGTGACAATGATGAAGAGCGCGACCATGAACACGGCGATGAGCGGGCCGGGCTTGTCAACACCGACGGGGCCGGTGAAAAGCTGCCAGGTGGTTTGGGCCGCGCCGGGCAAGTCGGCGAGAATGCCGACGGTGATAAGGAGCGAGACGCCGTTGCCAATGCCGCGCGAGGTGATCTGCTCGCCGAGCCACATGAGGAGCATGGTGCCGGCGGTGATGAACACCACTGAGGTGAACATGAACCAAGTCTTGTTGACGAGAATGAGCGAGGGACCGGTGTAACCGCCGAAGAGCGAGGCGGGGTTCTCAAGACCCAAAACGAGAAGAACTGCCTGGATGACGCAAATCGCGACAGCGAGGTAACGGGTGTATTGGGTGAGTTTCTGGCGGCCGACATCGCCTTCCTGCGAAAGGCGGGCGAGCGAGGGCACGACGGCGCTCATGAGCTGAAAAATAATGGACGCGCTGATGTAGGGCATGATGCCGAGCGCGCAAATGGCGCCCTTGGTGAGCGCGCCGCCCGTGAACATGTTGTAGAGCCCCATCAGGGAGCCGGTGGTTCCGGAGGTCGCGCTCTGGTCGGCAAAGAAGTCCATGAGCGGGCGCGGATCCAGACCGGGAAGCGGAATGTTCGCACCGACGCGAGCCACAAAGAGAAGGGCGAAGGTGTAGAAAATTCGCGAGCGAAGCTCGGGGATTTTCAGGGAGTTGGAGAAGGCGGAGAACATGTGGAAATTTTGGATTTTGGATTTTCGATTTTGGATTTGGGAGCTGCCGCTCCGTTTTATTTTTCGATTCCCGCTTTCAATTTCGCGCGGCAGCGCGCAATCGAAAATCGAGAATCGAAAATCGAAAATTCAGTCGCGGCTCAAGCCGCGACGGTGGCGGAGCCTCCGGCTTTTTCGAGCTTGGCCTTGGCGGACTCGGAGAACTTGGCGGCGGTGACTTTGAACGCGCGGGAGACTTCGCCGTCACCAAGAACCTTGAGCTTGGCGCACGCGCAGCGGATGAGGCCGGCCTTGGCGAGGATTTCCGCGTTCACTTCCGTGACACTGTCGTCGAGGGACGCGAGCTCGCCGACATTGACGACGGCGTATTCGGTGCGGAAGTTGTAGTTGTTGAAGCCGCGGTGCGGGAGCTTGCGATAAAGGGGCATCTGGCCGCCTTCGAATCCGGGGCGGATGGAGCCGCCGGAACGGGCGGTCTGGCCCTTGCCACCCCTGCCCGAGGTCTTGCCGTGGCCGCCGCCTTCGCCGCAGCCCACGCGTTTGCGACGGTGAACCGCGCCTTTAACATTTTTGAGTTCGTGAAGTTTCATGTGTGTGTTTTTTCCTAATGTTTGGTCGCCGCATCCGGATTTTTCGGATGCGACTCGGAGGGCGTCGCTTGCGACGCCCCTACGGGTTTACTCGGCGGCAGGCGCGACCACGGTTTCGCGGGCGGCTTTGATTTGCGCGGCGAGGCGGAGTTTTTTGAGTCCGTTGAGGGTGGCGTGCACCACGGCGTTGTGGTTCTTGGACCCCATCGACTTGGTGAGCACGTTCTTGACGCCGGCGGCTTCGAGAACCGCGCGGACGGCGCCACCGGCGATAAGGCCGGTGCCGGGAACCGCGGGGCGAAGGAGAACGCGACCGCCGTCATATTCGCCGTAAACTTCGTGGGGGATCGTGTCGCCCTTGATTTTCACGGAGACCATGCGCTTCTTGGCGTGCTCGGTGCTCTTCTTGATGGCGTCGGGCACTTCGTTGGCCTTGCCGAAGCCGATGCCGACGGAGCCTTTCTTGTCTCCAACGACGGCGAGGGCGGAAAAGCTGAAACGGCGTCCGCCTTTGACGACCTTGGCGCAGCGGTTGATGAAGACAATTTTTTCGACGAGCTCGGGCGCGTTGGGATCGATGTTCGCGGTGTCGCGACGGTCGCGACGGGGGCCGCGTCCGCGCTCGCCGCCTTCGCGGCGCTCGCCACGGGAGGTGCGTCCGCGACGGGGCGCCTCAACAGCGGCTTCGGGTGCGGCGGGCGTGTTTTCAACGGCGGCGACGGCCGCGGGGGCGGCTTCGGCCGGTGTGACGGGAGATTCGTTTTCGGTGCTCATTTTATTAGAATACGAGGCCGCCTTCGCGTGCTGCGTCAGCGAATACTTTGACTTTGCCGTGGTAGGGTGCGCCCGCGCGGTCGAAGACGACGCTCTCAATGCCGGCGGCCTTGGCCTTGGCGGCGAAGGCGGTGCCAAGCTCCTTGGCGCCATTGAGGTTGGCGGCGAGTTTCTTGGCGCGGAGTTCCTTGTCGAGGCTGGAGAGGAAGGCGAGCGTGGTGCCCGCGTCGTCGTTGATGGCCTGGGCGTAGATGTGCTTGGTGGTGAAGCGCACGCAGAGGCGCGGGCGGGCGGCTGTGCCTTGGACCTTCTTGCGGATTCTCCAGCGGCGTTTCTGGAGGAGGTCGGCTTTGCGTTGAGTGTTCATTTTGAAATAGTGTGGGTTGCGGGTTGTTAGGCGACGGTTTTGCCTTCCTTGCGGCGGACGCGCTCGGCGTGTTCTCCGACGATGCGGACGCCTTTGCCCTTGTAGGGTTCGGGCGGGTAGTAGGCGCGGATGTTGGCGGTGACTTCGCCGACGACTTGCTTGTCAGCACCCTCGACCTTGAGCTTGGTCTGGTCGGTGACGGTGATTTTGATGCCTTCGGGAATGTCGTAAACGATGGGATGCGAATAGCCGAGTGCGAGGTCGAGCTGGTTGGCGCCCTTGAGGGCTGCCTTAAAACCGACGCCCTGAATTTCGAGCTCCTTGGCGTAGCCGTCGGTGACGCCCTTGATCATGTTGCTGATCACGGCGCGGGCGGTGCCATACATGGAGCGCGCGAAGCGGGTTTCGTCAACGGGTGTGACGGTGATTTTGCCATCCTTGTTTTCGAGCTTTACGACGGGGGCGAAGGTTTTTGTGAGTTTGCCCTTCGGGCCTTCGACGTGGACGGTGGTGTCCTTGATCTCGACTTTGACTTTTTCGGGAATGGTAACGGGAACTTTGCCGATACGTGACATGGTGATGATCTCCTTTTTCTCGGTGTTGCGGGTTACCAGACGTTGCAGATGAGCTCGCCGCCGAGTTTCTCGCGACGGCAGTCCTGGTCCTTGAGGACGCCCTTGGATGTCGAGAGGATGGCGATGCCGAGTCCGTTGAGGACGCGGGGAATTTCATTGTAACCGCAGTAGAGGCGGCGGCCGGGCGTGGAAACGCGGGTGATGTTGGTGAGCACGGGAGCACTGTCCACATACTTCATTTTGACGACGAGGGTCTTGTGCCCCTGCGCGTCGGAACCGGTGGTGTAGTCGGAGACGTAACCCTCGGCCTTGAGGATGGCGGCGATACCTTCCTTGTATTTGGAGTGCGGCGCGGCGCACTCGGCGAGACCGGCCTTCGACGCATTGCGGAGGCGGGTCAGGAAATCACTGATCGGATCTGTCATGATGTTGGATGTTTTTGTTTAATTTCCCTCGGGTCATATCCGACCCCCGGGGAGAAAATTAAGTTTTTCGCTTTGTTACCAGGATGACTTCGTGACGCCGGGGATTTTGCCGGCGAGGGCGAGTTCGCGGAACTGGATGCGGGAGACGCCGTATTTGCGGTTGTAGGCGCGGGGGCGTCCGGAGAGGGCGCAGCGGTTGCGGATGCGCACGGACGAGGAGTTGCGCGGAAGCTTCTGGAGCTTTTTCTGCGCGGCGTAGAATTCCTCCTCCGGGGTGTCCGGATTGGCGATGAGGGCTTTCAACTCGGCGCGCCGTGCCTTGTATTTCTCGGTCATGGCAATGCGCTTCTTGTTGCGTTCGATGGCTGATGTTTTCGGCATGTCGAAAAAGAGTTTTGAAAAGTTGTTTTGGGTTACGCGGCCTTGGGCGCGGGCGCGGCGGCGGCGGTTTCGGAGCGGCGGAAAGGCATTCCGAGGAGCTTGAGAAGCTCGCGGCCTTCCTCGTCGGTCTTGGCGGTGGTGTTGATTGAGATGTCGAGACCCATGGTCTTCTTCACATTCTCAACGGTGATTTCGGGGAAGATGGTAAAGTCGGTGATGCCGAGGTTGTAGTTGCCCTGACCGTCGAGCTTGGGCGAGATGCCGCGGAAGTCGCGAATGGTGGGGAGGGCGACGGCGAGGAGGCGGTAGAGGAAATCCCACATGGCATTGCCACGAAGGGTGACAAACGCGCCAACGATTTGACCCTGGCGGAGCTTGAAGTTCGAGACGGCCTTTTTGCTCTTGGTGTAGACGGGCTTTTGTCCGGCGATGAGGCCGAGATCCCGGCCGATGTCGGTGATCTGGTTCTTGTCCGCGTCGGAATCAATGCCGGTGTTGAGCACGATTTTGACGAGTTTCGGCACTTCGTGCCTGTTCTTGTAGCCGCGGCTCTTGATGAGTTCGGCGATGATTTGCTCGGTGTAGAGCTTCTTAAGTGCGGGTGTGTATTTTTCGCTCATTGGTGCAAGGCCCCGGATTTCCAACCCGTGGGCATCTGAGTTTTTGAAAAGTGTGAAGAGTGTGGTGTGAAAAGTGAAAAGGGGACAATGCTAGGGTTTGTCCCGCTCGTGGCGATTACTTTTTCGCGGATTTTTCCTTCTTCTCAGCCGCGGCTTGCAGCTTGAGGTTGGAAATATGAATGGTGCCTTCGCGCTCGATGATGCCGCCGGGCTTTTGCTCGCCCTGGGCCTTGGTGTGGCGCTTGATGAGGGCGAGGCCTTCAACGCGGGCGCGCTGCTTGGCGGGGAGGATTTCGAGAATCTTGCCCGTCTTGCCTTTGTGGGAGCCTGAGATGACGGCGACGGTGTCGCCGCGTTTGACGTGGAATTTGGTAGCCATTGTTAGAGAACCTCCGGTGCGAGGGAGATGATTTTCATGAAGTTCTTGGCGCGCAGTTCGCGGGCCACGGGGCCGAAGATGCGGGTGCCCTTCGGGTTGCCGTCGGGTCCGATGATGACGATCGCGTTGCTGTCGAAGCGCAGGTAGCTGCCGTCGGCGCGGCGGATGGGAGCCTTGGTGCGGACGACAACGGCCTTGGTGACTTCGCCTTTCTTGACGGTGGCATCGGTCGTGCTGTCCTTGATGTGGACGGTGATGATGTCGCCGACGCCGGCGGTGTCAGTCATCTGGCCTTTCTTGCGGATGTAGGAGGCGGTGCGCGCGCCGGTGTTGTCGGCTACGTCGAGGAGTGAGCGGAGTTGGATCATGGTGTGTGGCTCCTTGTATTATTCGGCCTTGGCTTCGTCAGCGGCGGCTTTTGCGGTTTTGGTGGGAACGGTCGCGGCTACATCGGCTTCGGTGACGGCGGCGGAGGCGCTCACGGCTTTTTCGATGATGCTCACGAGGCGCCAGCGCTTGAGGCGCGAGATCGGGCGCGTCTCCATGATCTCAACCTTGTCGCCGAGGCCGGCTTCGTTCTTCTCGTCGTGAACGTGCACGACGGTTTTGCGGTTGATGACTTTGCGGTAGCGCGGATGCGGAACCTTGAAGGGGACGGTGACTTTGATTGACTTGTCGCCGGAGCGGCTGGTGACGATGCCGACGAGGTCTTTGCGATTGTTGCGTGTCATGTTAAGTGCGGATTGCGGATTGCGGTATGACCTCTTATTTCGCGGCGGCGGCGAGCTTGACGGTCTTGGTGGTTTCCATGCGGGCGATGTCCTTGCGAATGCCGCGGATGGTGTGGGTTTTCTCAACTTGGCCGGTTTGCTTGCGCAGGCGGAGCTGGAGGAGCTGCTCGCGGGCTTCGCGGAGCTTGACGTCGAGTTCCTTGAGGGAGAGTTCGTTGATTTCTTTGGAAGTCATGGCGTGTCGTCTTTTGGTTTCAGGTTGTGGTTTTAGACGTTCGCGCCTTCACGGGTGATGAAGCGGCAGTGGAAGGGGAGCTTCGCGTCGGCGAGGCGGAAGGCCTCCTTGGCGATCGTGGCGGGAACGCCGGCGAGTTCGAAGAGAACCGCGCCCGGCTTGATCACGGCGACGTAGTATTCGACGGGACCCTTGCCCTGGCCCTGACGAACCTCGGCGGGTTTTTTCGTGATCGGCTTGTGGGGGAAAACGCGAATCCAGAGTTTGCCCTTGCGCTTGAGGTGGCGGGAAATGGTGACGCGAGCGGCCTCGATTTGGCGGCCGGTCATGTTGCCACGGGTGAGGGACTGGAGCGCGTAGTCGCCGAAAGCGACTGTGTTTCCGCCCTTGGCATTCCCTTTGCGGGAGCCTTTTTGGACTTTGCGATATTTGGTGCGTGATGGTGCGAGAGCCATGGAGTGTGTCTCCTTTGTTTAAAGATGTTGCGGCTGGGTGCTGCGGATTAGTTGGTTGCTTCGGCTTCTTTTTTACAGATCCAGCACTTGACGCCGATCTTGCCGTAAACGGTTTGGGCCTCGGAGAAGCCGTAGTCGATTTGTTCGCGCATGGTGTGGAGCGGAACGCGGCCCTTGCGCTGCCATTCGCGGCGGGCGATGTCGGAACCGCCGAGACGACCCGAGCACTGGATTCGGATGCCCTCGACGCCGAGGTTCATGGCGATTTCGACGGCCTTTTTCATGGCGCGGCGGAAGGCGATGCGGCGTTCGAGCTGGAGGGCGACGGACTCGGCGACGAGTTGCGCGTCGGTCTCGGGTTTCTTGACCTCGGTGATATCGAGGAGGATTTCCTTGCCGGTGAGCTTGGCGAGGTCGTCCTTGATCTTGTCGATTTCCTGTCCCTTGCGGCCGATGACGATGCCGGGGCGGGCGGTGTAGATTTTGACGCGGACGCGGTTGGAGGCGCGCTCGATGAAGATGCGGGGGACGGAGGCTTGCTTGAGTTTCTCCATCAGTTTCTCGCGGATGAGCTGGTCTTCTGCGAGGAGCTTGGCGAAGTCTTTCTTGTTCGCATACCAGCGGGATTGCCAGTTGCGGTGAACTGCGAGGCGGAAGCCGACGGGATTGGTTTTTTGGCCCATGGTGGTTGCGTAAAATTAGTTGTTGTCTTGGCCGTCGGTGAGGACGATGCGGATGTGGGACATCTTCTTGCGGCGGGGCGCGGCGGAACCGCGGGCGGCCGCCTTGAAGCGTTTGAGCACGGGGCCGTTTTCAATGACGGCGAGCTTCACGGTGAGCGCGTCGGCGTTGAGGTTGTGATTGTTCTCCGCGTTTGCGACGGCGGAGTTGAGGGTCTTGGCGATGAGGCGCGCGGATTTGCGCGTGATGACGCTCAAGAGGTTGCGCGCGTCGGCCACGGTGCGGCCTTGAATGGTGCGCGAGACTTCGCGCATTTTTTTCGGCGACATGCGCGCGTATCGTGTGAGTGCTTGGACTTCCATGTGTTTGTTAACGATTCCGGTTTGGCGGCGATAGCAGGAGCGGTTGGTTATTGGGCTCCCCTACCCTTTTGGTTGTTTGGTTGTTGGTGAGAAAAGTGGTGGTTTTTATTTTCGATTTTCGATTCTCGATTTTGGATTGGGAGCTTCCGCTCCGTTTTCGTTTTCGGTGCCGCGCAGCAGCGCGCAATCGAAAATCCAAAATCCAAAATCGAAAATCACTAGACTTCCTTGCGGGTCATGCCGCCGTGAGCCTTGAAGACGCGGGTGAGCGCGAATTCGCCGAGCTTGTGGCCGACCATGTTTTCGGTGACGTGCACGGCCACGAAAGCCTTGCCGTTGTGGACGTTGAAGGTGTGGCCGACGAAATCGGGCGTGATTGTCGAGCGGCGCGACCAGGTCTGGATGGGTTTGCGCGACTTGGTTTCGACTGCCTTCTCAATTTTTTCCATGAGATGGTAGTCGACGTAGAAACCTTTTTTGATTGAGCGTGCCATGTGGGAGGAATTTCTGAAGACCTGAAAGCCTGAAGGCTGAAGGTCGGGTTGTTATTCGGTGAGTGTTTTGCGGTTTGTTGTTTCAGCCTTCAGGTTTTCAGGCTTTCAGGCTTTTATTTCTTGCCGCGCGGCGGACGGCCGTTGTGGCGGGTGATGATAAGGCTGTTGGAGGGCTTGGCGCGCTTGCGGGTCGGGAAGCCCTTGGCGAGCTGCCCCCACGGGGACATGAGGTGCTGGCGTCCGCCACCGCCCTTGGACTTGCCGGCACCACCGCCGTTGGGGTGGTCGACGGGATTCATGACCATGCCGCGAACGCGGGGGCGCTTGCCGAGCCAGCGCTTGCGGCCGGCCTTGCCGAGCGAGATGTTCTTGTTGTCGGCGTTGCCAATGACGCCGATGGTGGCGCGGCAGTTGGCGTTGACGCGGCGGAGTTCGCCGGAGGGAAGCTTGATGGTGGCCTGACCGTCCTCGACGTTGACGAGCTCGATCGAGGTGCCGGCGGTGCGGCCCATCTGGGCTCCGCGGCCGGGAAGGAGTTCCACGCAGTTGAGCTTGGTGGAGGGCGGAATGACTTCGAGGGGGAAGTTGTTGCCGACAACAAAGTCGTTGTTCGTGGCTTTCTTCGAGCTGAAGATGGTGTCGCCGACCTTGAGGCCCTCGGGAGCGAGGATGTAGCGTTTCTCGCCGTTGGTGTAGCAAACGAGGGCGATGCGCGCGGTGCGGTTCGGATCATACTCGATGGCCTGCACCTTGGCGGGCATGTCGAGGATGTCGCGACGGAAGTCGATGACGCGGTAGAGGCGCTTGTGTCCGCCGCCACGACGGCGCGTGGTGATGCGGCCGTTGTTGTTGCGGCCGCCGGTCTTGCCGTGCGATTCGGTGAGCGCGCGCTCCGGGCGCTTCTTGGCGAGGCCGGGCGTGACATTCAGTTTCGTGAATCGCGTGGAGGCGGTCAGGGGACGAAGTGATTTGATAGGCATTGTGATGGTTCTCCTTGTTGATGGCGCGCGGCTCGTTAGAGGAGCTCGATTTTGTCGCCGGTCTTGAGGGTCACGATCGCCTTTTTGTAGGCGGAGGTTTTCGACGGGCGGCCCTGGCGGCTGCGTTTGTTTTTGCCGTCGATGTTCATGATGTTCACGCGGGTGACGGTGACCTTGAAGGCTTTCTCAACGGCTTCGGCTACCTGGTGCTTGTTGGCCGCGATGTCGACCTCGAAGGTGTATTGGCCGTAGTCCGAGGAGAGTTTGTTGGATTTCTCGGTGAGGAGAACTTGCTTGAGGACGTGCGTGGTGTTCATGCGTTGGCTCCTTTCGTGCGGGCGATGATTTTCTCGAGGGCCGCGGTGGAGACGATGATCTTCTTGTATTGCGCGAGGTCGAGGGTGTTGAGTTTCGAGGCTTCCTGCATTTCGACGCTGCAGAGGTTGCGCGTGGCGCGGGCGGCCTCGAGGGTGAAGGTTTCGTCAACGACGAGCACCTTGCCCTTGGGGGCGATGGTGCGGATGACTTTTTGCATTTCCTTGGTCTTGGCGGCGGGCGTCTCGAATTTTTCGATGACGTCGAGCTCTCCGGCGGCGCAGCGGTCAAACAGCGCGCGGCTGAAGGCGAGGGTCTTGACCTTGGAGTTGATTTTCTTGGAGAAGTCGCGGGGACGGGGGCCGAAGACGACGCCGCCGCCGGCCCAGATGGGCGAGCGTTTTTCGCCGGCGCGGGCGCGGCCCGTGCCTTTTTGCTTGAAGGGCTTCTTGTTGGAGCCGGCTACTTCGCCGCGGGTCTTCGTAGAGCGGGTGCCCTGGCGGTTGTTGGCGTTGATGGCGACGATGACTTCCTTGACGGCTTGGAGGCCGCGATTGGCGTTTTCGCCTTCAAAGAGAGGGATGTCGAAATCCTTTTCAACGGAGCTGGCTGCGTCGGGTGTGAAAACTTTGAGTTTCATGGTCTGCGTTTTCCTTGTGGGTTAGGCCTTATTTGGCGGCAGCGCGGGGCTGGCCTTTGATGGCGGTGCGGACGATGACGTCGTCTCCGTTCGCGCCGGGAATGGCGCCTTTCACGAGGATGAGATTTTTCTCGGCGATGATCTTGACGACCGTGAGGTTTTGCACGGTGCGGCGGACATTGCCCATGTGTCCCGGCATTTTCTGGTTTTTCCAAACGCGGCCGGGGGTCTGGCGCATGCCGACCGAGCCGATGCGGCGGTGGAACATGGAGCCGTGGGAGGAGACGCCGCCGGCGACGCGGAAGCGGCGCACGACGCCTTGGAAGCCCTTGCCCTTGGTGATGCCGATCACGTCGATGATCTGGCCTTCCTTGAAGATGTCGACTTTGACGATGTCGCCGACCTTGAGTTCGGGGGCCGCGTCGAGGCGGATTTCGCTGAGCACGCGGGGCGTCTCTTCGAGACCGGCCTTCTTCGCGTGAGCGGCCTCGGCTTTGGAGGCGTTCTTGGCTTTCTTTTGGTTGAAGCCGAGCTGGACGGCGTTGTAACCGTCGGTTTCCGTGGTTTTGACTTGGACGACCGGGCAGGGGCCGGCTTCCACGACGGTGACGGGGACCAGGACGTTTTGGGCGTCATAGACCTGCGTCATTCCGAGTTTTTTGCCTAGGAGCGTAGTGATCATGGGCTAAGTGGTAGGTGGATTGTTTCCGTTTAACGACCTACATTAGTCGAAACCCAGCGGTGCGCGGCGCGCACATGGGCAAGAACTAAGTATGTTGTGAAAGTGATTTGGTTGTTGGTGATTGGTTAAAATGTCGTGTGTTAATTTTCGATTTTTGATTTTGGTTTTTCGATTGGGAGCTTCCGCTCCGTTTCGCTTTTGGCATCGCGCGGCAGCGCGCAATCCAAAATCGAGAATCGAAAATCGAAAATTAAACGAAAGAGGTCGAAAAACTCAGACCGTGATCGTAATGTCAACACCAGAAGGGAGATTGAGCTTTTTTAGCTCATCAACCGTCTGGGCGGTCGGCTCGATGATGTCGATGAGGCGCTTGTGTGTGCGCGACTCGAATTGCTCCATCGACTTTTTGTCAACGTGCGGCGAGCGGTTCACGGAGAGCTTCTCGATGCGGGTGGGCAGCGGGATGGGGCCGGAAACACGGGCGCCGGAGCGCTTGGCGGTCTCGACGATTTCGAGGGCGGACTGGTCGATTACGCGGTAATCGAAGCCCTTGAGTTTAATGCGAATGCGTTGGCCTTTCATGGCGGTGTGGCGTGATAAAGAACGAGTTGGAGAAGAGTGGTGGTGGAATTTTCGATTTTCGATTTTCGATTCTCGATTGGGAGCTTCCGCTCCGTTCGTTTTGGTTTTCAGTTTTTGTTTTTCGTTTCGCGCGGTAGCGCGCAATCGAAAATCGAAAATTTATTTCGTGTTTTGTTATTAGGATCTGGCTGGTGCTTTGGAGGAGGTTTCGACAATCTTCGCGAGGAGCGAGTTGGGAACTTGCTCGAAGTGCGAGGGTGTGATCGAGGCGCTGGCGCGGCCTTTGGAGAGCGAGCGGATGTCGGTGACGTAGCCGAAGAGGTTTTCGAGCGGAACGTGCGCGTTGACGATCGCGGCGCCGTTTTTGTTCTCGATGCCCTGGATGGTGCCGCGGCGGCGGTTGATGTCGCCCATGAGGTCGCCCTGGTATTCCTCGGGTGTCGTGACTTCGACGGCCATGATCGGCTCGAGGAGGATCGGCGTGGCTTTCTTCATGGCTTCCTTGAAGCCGAAGATGCCGGCCATCTTAAACGCGAGTTCCGACGAGTCGACTTCGTGGAAGGAGCCGTCAACGATGCGGACCTTGACGTCCACGACCGGGTAGCCGGCGACGACGCCGTTGTTACAGGCTTCGTAAATGCCGTCGGTGGTGGGCTTGATGAATTCCTTCGGGATGACGCCGCCAACGATTTCGTTGATGACTTCGATGCCCTTGCCTTTTTCATTGGGCTCGACCTTGAGCACGCAATGGCCGTATTGGCCCTTGCCACCGGACTGGCGGATGAATTTGCCCTCGCCTTCGGCGGCGGAGAGAATGGTTTCGCGGTAGGCGATCTGCGGCTTGCCAACGGCGGCCTCGACCTTGAACTCGCGCTTCATGCGGTCGACGATGATGTCGAGGTGAAGCTCGCCCATGCCGGAGAGAATGGTCTGGCCGGTGTCGGCGTCGGTCTTGACCTTGAGGGTCGGATCCTCGGCGACGAGACGCTGGAGCGCGATGGACATTTTTTCCTGGTCGCCCTTCGAGTTCGGCTCGACGGACATCGAGATAACGGGCTCGGGGAATGACGGCGGCTCAAGGCGCACGTCGAGGTCTTCGTCGCAGAACGTGTCACCGGTGATGACGTCCTTCACGCCGACGACGGCGCAAATGTCACCGGCGTAGGCGACGTCGATTTCCTCGCGATCCATGGCGCGCATGAGGACGAGGCGGGAGACGCGCTCGCTGCGGCGAGTGCGGGGATTGTAAACCGGGGTGCCCTTGAGGAGCTTGCCGGAGTAAATGCGGTAGAACACGAGGCGTCCGACAAACGGGTCGGTCCAGAGCTTGAAGGCGAGACCGGCGAGCTTGCTGTTGTCGGAGACGGGGATTTCGATTTCCTTGCCTTCGGAATCGACGCCGCGGATCGGCGGCACTTCCATCGGGTTCGGGAGGTAGTTGACAACGCAGTCGAGGAGGCGCTGGACGCCTTTTTTCTTGAAGGCCGAGCCGGGGATGGCGCCGAAGAACTTCATCGAAATGGTGGCTTTGCGCACGGCGAGCATGAGCTCTTCGGTGGTGATTTCCTCGCCGCCGAGGTATTTCTCGGCGAGCACGTCGTCGAAATCGGAAACCGCCTCAATGAGTTGGTCGCGCCATTTCTTGGCGTCTTCCTTCATGTCGTCGGGGATGTCGCGGATGTCCGGCGTCATGCCGAGCGGATCGTCCTTGGTGGGTTCCGTGAAATAGTAGGCGACGTTCTGGACGAGGTCCACGAGGCCGATGAAGCCGTCTTCCTTGCCGATGGGCAGGAAGAGCGGGTGGGCGTTGGCCTTGAGCTTCTCGCGCATTTCGGAGACGGCGCGGAGGAAGTCGGCTCCGGTGCGGTCCATCTTGTTGACGAACGCGACGCGGGGAACGTGGTATTTGTTGGCCTGGCGCCAGACGGTTTCGGATTGGGGCTGCACGCCGGCGACCGCGCAGAAAACGGCGACCGCGCCGTCGAGCACGCGCATGGAGCGCTCCACCTCGGCGGTGAAGTCCACGTGGCCCGGGGTGTCGATGATGTTGATGCGCTGCTTGATGCCCTTCCACGGACCCCAGCTCGCGAGCCAGGCGCAGGAAATGGCGGATGCGGTGATGGTGATGCCGCGCTCGCGCTCCTGCTCCATCCAGTCGGTGACCGCGGTGCCTTCGTGCACTTCGCCCATCTTGTGGACGGTGCCGGAATAATAGAGGATGCGCTCGGAAGTGGTGGTCTTGCCGGCGTCAATGTGCGCGGCAATGCCGATGTTGCGGGTCCATTCGAGCGGGAAGGGACGGTCTTTGGCATTCTCCGACGAGACCTTGGACTTGTCGGTGATTATGGTAAGTTTGGAAACGTCGAATTCGGTGGCTGACATGTGATGCGGGCGCGAAGCGATGGTTGACGATGGGCGGGTGGACGCGGCGGTTTCGAATTACCAGCGCAAGTGAGCGAAGGCGCGGTTGGCCTGGGCCATCCGGTGCGTGTCTTCCTTCTTTTTGACGACAGTGCCAGTGTTATTGTAGGCGTCGACGATTTCAGCGGCCAGGGCGTCCTTCATGGGAATGCCCTTGCGGGTTTTGGCTGCGTTGGTGATCCAGCGAAGAGCAAGGCTCTCCTGGCGTTCGTAGGAAATTTCCACGGGCACCTGATAAGTGGCGCCACCGACGCGGCGGCTCTTCACTTCAAGGCGGGGACGGGCGTTCTCAAGCGCGCCAATCAAAAGGTCAACCGGATCGCCCTTCTCGAGCTTGGCGGAAACCTTCTCAAAGGCTCCGTAGACGATGCGCTGGGCGAGGCTCTTCTTGCCACTCTTCATGATGACATTGACCAAATGGGCAACGAGAGGGCTGTTGTAGCGCGAATCGGGAACAGTGGTGCGCTTGGTGGCTCTGTGACGGCGTGACATGATTGGAAATGTAAATGAACGACGGTTAAAGATTGCGGGTTATGGCTTATTTGGCGGCCTTCGGACGCTTGACACCGTATTTGGAACGGCTGCGACGGCGTTTCTCAACACCGGTGGCGTCGAGCGTGCCGCGAACGATATGGTAACGGACGCCGGGGAGATCCTTCACACGGCCGCCGCGAACGAGCACGATCGAGTGCTCCTGGAGATTGTGCCCCTCGTCGGGGATGTAGGAGATGACCTCGTTGCCGTTGGTGAGGCGCACCTTGGCCACCTTGCGAATGGCGGAGTTGGGCTTCTTGGGAGTGCGGGTCATGACTTGCACGCAAACACCGCGGCGAAACGGGTTTCTATCGAGTGCGGGAGACTTGGACTTCGTGCGAATAATGCGACGTCCTTTGCGAACAAGTTGGTTGATGGTTGGCATAACGGTTTGGTTAAAAAATTGGAAACTGAGTGTCTGAAAAAGAGGAAAAGGGGGCAGACGCTACCTTTCCTGAACAAGTGAGCAAGGATTTTTTGCGAAAAAATGATTGCACGAAGAATTGGGGCTGAACGAGAGCCCGGATTCCTTCGGTATCACGATGGTCGCGCCGCCAACCAGCTACAGTCCTTCGACGCATAAAAGTGAGGGAGAAAAATGTTGAACCGCAAAAAAGAGCCCTCCTTCCCGCGCCAGGCAAGCGAAAAACAACCAAATCGTTTTAACAGGGCAAAATCATCCTACCGGATTCTCCTGATCCTCCAAAAAAAGTCGGCCAACCGTCACTCTTGACGCCGCGCGGCGTCTGAAGTTCAACACATCCCTGCAAATGAGCCTCTCAAAACTCCCAGCCTTCGCCGCCCTGTGCCTTGCCGCAACCCTCGCGTTTCCCCTCGCATCGGCGGGCGCCGAACTCGAATGGACCAACGCCGATGATTCCAACAACTGGGTGACCGGCTCCGGCACCAACTGGTGGAGCGGCTCCGCCACGCATTTCTCCGCGAGCAGCGCGGTCGTCTTCGGTTCGCCCAACCAGCCGTCCGTCACGCCCGGCACAATCACCATCACCTCGTCCAACGGCGTGACCATCGGCGCGTCCGGCACGAACCCCGGCATGATCGTCACCGGTGACGGCAACTGGGAATTCACCCTGCGCTACGCGCTCACCGCGACCACGAGCACCAACGCCGGCATCGGCCTGTCCGGCTCGGCCGGCGTGTTCAAGGAAGGCACGGGCACGCTCACGTTTTCCATGACCACCGCCTACACGGGCACGACCGATGTGCACGCCGGCGCGTTGCGCCTCAACGTCGCCGACGCCATCGCGCAAAGCTCCGCCGTCATCCTCGCTTCCTCCGCGCGGCTCGATCTCGGCGGTTACAACCAAACACTAAAAAGCCTCGTCGTCTCGTCCGGCGGCACGGTCGCCTTCAGCAGCACCGGCGCGAACTACAACGCGCTCACGCTCGACTCGCTCACCGGCGACGGCGCGGAGTTCCAACTCCGCTACAACCCCGGCGCGGGCTACAGCGACCAGATCATTCTCACCGGCACGAGCGAAGGTTCGCACAGGCTGATGTTTGATAAATACGGCGACACTCCCGAAAACAACGACACCTCGATCCTCGTTGTCGAAAACAAGGGCGGCGGCACGGCGGTCTTCAGCGGCTCGACGGAAACAGCAGCCCACATTTACAAAGTCGAGCAAGGCGCAAACGGAAACTGGTATTTGAACAACACCGAACTGCCCAGCCGCATCGCCTCCGCCGTGATCGCCTCTGCCGCCGCGGCGGGGCAGGACTGGCACTACGAACTCGACTCGCTTCACAAGCGCATGGGCGAACTGCGCGAGCCCCCGCTCGGCGGCGCGGCCAACCTTTGGTTTCGCGTCAACGCCGCGCGTTTCAACGCCGACTCGCGGCTCACCGGACGCAATTTCAGCCAATACAACTACGGCGCGACGATTGGCGCCGACAAGGCGTTTTATCCCGGCGGCGACTCCGGCGCATCGACATGGTTCCTCGGCGCGTTCGGCACTGTGACCCACGTCAACCGCGACTTCAAAAACGGCGCGGGCGACGGAAAAACCAACGGCGCGGGCGGCGGCCTTTACGTGACATGGCTGCACGCAACCGGCTGGTTCGCCGATCTGCTCGGGCGCATGGACCGCAACAAAAACGACATCAACGCCGTGACCACCGACGGCTACCTCGCCGAGGCCGATTACAACGCCAACGTCAAAGGACTCTCGTTCGAGTTCGGACGCCGCCTGCTCTGGAACGAGGAGTGGTGGATCGAGCCCTTTGTGCAATACGCCGTCGCGCACATCGACGGCGCGGATTACAACGCGCATTACCACTACAACGAAAGAACCTCGGTTCCCGTGAGCGTTGAAAAATCGAAATCCGCGCAAGCCCGCATCGCGTTGCGCCTCGGCGAAGTCGCCGGCGCGAGCCAGGGCTGGCATCCGTATGCGAAGGCGGCGGCCGTGTATTCGCACACGAGCGACGGACGCGTGCGCGTCGGCTCCGGCGCCAATGCGCGCAGCTTCACCGCCAACTTCGACGGCTGGCGCTGGGAGGTCGGCTTCGGCGCCGCCTACGTGATCAACGAGCGCAGCCAGTTTTATTACGACTACGAATACTCGCGCGCCAAGCGCTACAACCGCCCCTGGGCGGTGAACGCCGGCTACCGTTACGCGTGGTGACGCCACCCCGTTTTTCCGCCGCCATGCAACCCCGCCCCGAAGTTCGCCGCCAAGACCGCCTGCTGGACGAAGCCGGGCAGGAACGCCTTCTCGAAACGGGCGAATACGGATTTCTCGCAATGAACACCGCCATCGGCGGCTACGGAATCCCGATCAATTTTGTGCGCGAAAAAACCGGCGCCGGCGCGGATCGCATCTATTTTCACTGCGCGCCGGAAGGCCGCAAACTCGACGCGCTCACGGTGGACAACCGCGCGAGCTTCTGCGTGGTCGGCGCGACGCGAGTCGTCCCGGACAAATTCACAACCGCGTATGAAAGCGTGATCGTGTTTGGCAGGATCGCGTCAAATCTTGACGCCGACGAACGCCGCGCCGCGCTCCGCCTGCTCGTGAAAAAATACTGCCCCGAGTTTATTGAGAAAGGCGAAAAATACATGGAGGCGTCCTTCCATCGCACGCACATCCTGCGCCTCGACATCGAGCACCGCACGGGCAAGACAAAGCGCGTCATGCCGCGCGCGTGATTTTTCCCCGATGAGAAAAGTCATCGCATTCAACGGAAGCCCCCGGACGAAGTGGAACACGCACACGCTGCTCGAGCACGCGCTGTCCGGCGCAAAATCGAAAGGCGCGGAGACGGAGCTGATCAACCTCTACGACATCGACTACAAAGGCTGCCGCAGTTGTTTCGCGTGCAAGCGAAAGGGCGCGCTACTCGAGCAATGCGCGATCAAGGACGACCTGCTGCCCGTGCTCAAAAAAGTGCGCGACTGCGACGCGGTGCTGCTCGGCTCGCCGGTTTACCTCGGCTGCGTCACCGGCGAAATGCGCTCGTTCATGGAGCGGTTGCTGTTCCCGTATAAATCATACGACGGGAAGCCCTCGACATTTCCCAAAAAAATCAAAAGCGCGTTCATCTACACAATGAACATCCGCGCGGACGAACTGCCCGCATACGGCTACGAAAATTTCCTGAAAGCCAACGAACGCTACCTGCGCGAAGTCTATGGCGAGGCGGAAACAATGCTGGTCACGGAAACGCAACAATTCTCCGACTACGATCACTACGCGGCATCGCGTTTCGACGGCCCCGCGCGCAAACAGCGTCACGAAACCGTCTTCAAGGAAGACTGCGCCAAAGCCTTCGCCCTCGGCGCGCGCCTGGCCGCAGGGTAGGGCGTATCGAACAAAGCAACAGTTGAATACCGGCCCGGTGAACCGGGGCTGTTGTGGCGCAGCCAGAAGCTTCGCCCTACCAAAAGGCATTGTCTCACAACAAAATAAACTGGAAATGCTATGAACCGAAAACGTCCAATCGAGCATTCCGAGGCCGAATTGAGTGTTTGACCGCAAGCGCAAAGGCAAATATGCATAAAATACTGACGCAGCCCTGCCAATTCACGGCACACTCTCATTCCACCCAGTTTTAAAATGCCCTATGATACAACTGTCCGTATTCGCCTCTTTTTTCCCCGTCACTTGGTTGAGCAACATTAAAGAGAAAAGCCTGCAACTCCGCAAGAGCACATTTAACACAAATGAAAATAAAATTAATAATAATATTATTAGTCTGCATTAACCTTCATTCAAAATGCGACGCATTGTCTTTATTTGAATACAAGGAAAGTAGGTGCGCTCCTAATGGCCTGCGATTTATGGTATTTGAATTCAGAGAAAGCAAGCACATGCTTAAATTTGAATATGCTTTACCTATTAGTGAAAACTTGAATGAGTTTCTTTACCCATGCCATCTAACATTTATTGAACACGATAAATCTTGGACGCAAATAGAAACCATTCCTAAGGGCTTAATGAAGCCTGTAAGAAAAGATTACAATCCTGTTGATGGCTCTCTTGGCATATGTGTAACCAGCTCATATCTTAAGGCACAGGTGCTTCGGGCAATTGAAAAATACAACTATGGAGAAAAACATATGAAAATAAAATTTAGAATACGTGCATCAAACAATCTGAACGAAACCATGATGTTGGATACGGAGCCGATTTTAATAGAGATGAAAAACAATGGTTTATTTCTTATTGGATATTGGAAGACATCAAAAGATGGTCGATATCCCACATACTCAAATGTTGATAAACATACGTTCGACAACTTGGTTAAGTTGGACACTCCGATTGAGATAAAAGAAGTTTATAAACCAACTCAATGGGGATTGCTCCCTGAGAATTGGGTAGTGTCCGTCAAGTTTCGCACATTTTAAAAAGCATATAGTCGGCGGAGGAAGGTTATGTGTTGTTTTGTTGTTGGTTCTTTCGTGAGGGTTG
>NZ_JAQFIT010000015.1:0-108465 GCF_029504805.1 Ereboglobus sp. PH5-5
TTGTTGTTCCGGGCGTGGCGGCGTCCGGCCTCGCCCATTCGCCGACGGAGCGGTTCATCGGCGAGGAGTTTTTCAAAGGCGGCGGTGAGCGCGGGTGCCGGGGCGTCGAGGTTGGGCTCGGGATCAACGAGGAGGCCGGTTTCGCCGTCGATGACGGCCTCCTGCACGCCGCCGACTTTGTGGGCGACGACGGGCAGGCCGTGCGCCGAGGCCTCGAGGTAGACGAGGCCGAAGCCCTCGACGCTTTGGCGGTAGTTGATGCTGGTCATCGCAAAAATATCGGCGCGTGAATAAACGTCGCCCAGTTTGTTGTCGGGAAGTCCGCCGAGGAAGCGCACGGTGAGGCCGAGGCCGGCGGCGGTTTCGGCTTCGCGCACGAGGATTTTTTCGTAGGACGAGCCGTTTATCTTTCCGACAATCCAGTATTCGGTGGTCTCGCGCCGGGCGAGGGGAAGGTTTTTGAGGGCGCGGAGGGTGCGGACCTGGCCTTTGCGCGGGTGGATGCGGCCGACGGTGAGCACGACGTTCTTGCCGGGCGCGGCAACGGGAAGCTCGTCCCGGTCCAGGGAGGAGGTGGCCAGATTGTCGATATTGGCGAGCAGGTCGCTGCGGATGGCGCCGGGGGTGATGATGGTTTTGCCTTTTGCCTCGGGGAAGCGGTTGCAGAGGAGGTCGCGGGTGAATTCGGTGAGCGTGCTGATGCGCGTGGCACGGCGGATGAGGCGGCGCATGAGCAAGCGGTGCGCGGGGTTGGCGTGCATGCGCAGGATTTCCGAGCCGTGAAAGGTGAGGATGAGCTCCTTGGGGCGCATGCTTTTGTTGAATTGCAAAACCATCAGCGCGAGCATGGGGCCCGGTTCGGGAATATAAACGGTGGCGTTGCGCAGTTCGCGCCGGCGTTTGGCGATGACCATCATTGATTTCGCGAGGCAAGTGAGGTTGAGCGTGCCTTTGATGGGAAGGCGATGCACCTCAAACGGCCATTGTTTTTCGTCCGTCGGCGCGGCGGCCTGCGCCCAAACCTCGACTTTGCGTCCGAGGGCGGCTGCTGCGCGCGCGATTTCCTCGGCAAACGTGGCGATGCCCCCGTGCTTGGGATAAAATTCGTGCGTGATCAGGTAGATCGGCCGCGGTTGTTTCCCGGCGTGCGTGCGCGCGGGTGTCGAGTCCGATGGCGCGGTTTGCTGAGAGACTGCGGGCGTCATTTGGAGAGAGATGGATGAGCGTGCGACGGTGCGGCGTCACAAACGAGTTTGTGCAAAAATTGCATGTGCCGGTTGGAATCAGGAAAGGAAAAACGGAAACCGGGAGGATTCCAGTTTTATAGCCGGAACAGCTCCCGATTAACGATTTTTTACCAACAGGCAGACCGTCTTACAGCGTCGTGAGTTCCTTTTCCTTATTTTCGAGGTGCTCGCCGATGTCCTTGATGGTTTGGTCGGTGGCGGTCTGCACTTCTTTTTCGAAGCGCTTTAATTCATCCTCGGAAATATTGCCGTCTTTCTCGGCTTTTTTGAGCGCGTCCATCGCATCCCGGCGGACAATGCGCACTTGCACGCGTCCTTCCTCGGCCATGCCGTTGGCGCGCTTGACCATTTCCTGGCGGCGTTCGCGGCTCAGCTCGGGAAGGGGCACGCGGACGTTGGCGCCGTCAACAAGCGGGTTGAAGCCGAGGTTGGCGATTTGGATGCCCTTGACGATGGATTGCGTGATGCCCTTGTCCCAGGGCTGGATCAAAATCATACGTGCGTCGGGCGTGGAAATCGCGGCGCACTCCTTGAGGCGCATCGTTGAGCCGTAGGCCTCGACCATCACGGTTTCGACCATCGTGGGCGAGGCTTTGCCGGTGTGGATTTGGCTGAATTCATGCAGGGTGTGCTCGAGGGCTTTTTTCATTTTAGCCTGCATATCGGTGAGGATCGGGTGGGACATGATGATGGATGATTATGAATGTTGCTCAACACGGGGAGCAATGGTGATGGCTTGGATTGTTGATTTTCTAGGTTGTCACAGAAGGGCGGCGGGGATGCAAAGGATTTTTAATTCAGGAAAACGTCACTGCGCGGAGTGGGTTTTGAGGGCGAGTTTTTCAAGCGCGGGCCTCAGTTTTTTGCCATCGGGGGTTCCCCACTTGGAGATTCTTTGGACCATGAAAACAGTCACGAGTTTTTCCTTGGGCCAGACGGCGAAGTTGGTGCCGTGGGCGCCGCTGTGCCCGAACCGGCCGCCTTCGCCAAGGCTGAGTGTGAGGCCGCTGCTTTTGGTCGCGGCCTGGCGGCGGGTCATTTCGTTGATGGAGGCTTCGCTGATGAGGCGCTTGCCGTTGAACACGCCCTTGTTGAGGAGGAGCTGGCCGAAGCGGGCGACATCGTGCGCGGTGGAAAACAGGCCGCCGCCGGGCGTGGGATGGCGGCGAACGCGGTCGTCGAGCGGATACTGGCGGTTGCCAATTTTTCCCGCGGTGAGCGTTTTTTTGGAGGGGTTGCCGCGGTAGCTGGTGGCGAGGCGTTCGAGCTGGGCCTTGGTCGGCCAGAAGGTGGTGTCGGTCATGCCGAGCGGATCGAGGAGGCGTTTCTGCAGAAAGGTTTCGTAGGGGATTCCGCTGGCGACTTCGACGACGCGCCCAAGGACTCCAATGCCGATGCTGGAGTAGCTGTAACTGGTGCCCGGCTCGAAGAGAAGGTTGAGGCGGGCGTAGGCGGGCACGGCTTTCGCGAGCGGGCGGGTGTCGATGTAAGGCGTTTCATCCGGGTCGACCCTCGGCAGGCCGGAGGTGTGGCAGAGGAGGTGGCGGAGGGTGATCGGGGTTTTGCGAAGGGTGTTTTTGGGCGCGGTTTGCCGCGGGGCGTTGTCGGTAACCCTCACTCCCTCCTCGTTGACCGTGGTGGCGCTTTTTTTTGGGACGATTTTTTGGGGCGCGTCAAATTCGGGAATGTATTTTGAGACCGGGTCGTCGAGGGAAACCTTGCCCTCGTCAACAAGCATCATGATGCATGCGCCGGTCATGGGCTTGGTCATGGAGGCGATCCAGAAAAGAGTGTCGTTGCGCATGGGTTTGGCACTGGCGATGTCGGCAAATCCGACGGCCTCGCAGTCGAGCGTTTTTGTGTCGTCGGCGACGAGAAAGACAACGCCCGCCGTGGCGCCATCCTCAACAAACCGGCGGGCGGTGTCGGCGATTGGCCCGGCAAAAAGCCCCGCTGCGGAAGCGAGGAAAACGAGAAGGATGGCGAGGGGCGGAAGCGCGGCGGGGAAGGGGGAGGGAAAGGGGGGAGGTTTTGTTTTCATTGGGGAAGAGAGGGGAGGGGAATTTTCGATTTTCGATTCTCGATTTGGCAGACTGTCGGCCTTCGGCCTCGAAACGATTGCGTGCTACCGCGCGGGTTGGAAATTCAAAACGGAGCGGAAGCTCCCAATCAAAAATCGAGAATCGAAAATTTCTTCAGCCGTGGACAAGCGTGCCGACCTTTTCGCCGCGAACGGCGCGGAGGATGGCGTGCTCGGCTTTCAGGTCGAACACGAGGATGGGCACGTTGTTGTCGAGGCAGAGGGAAAACGCGGTCGAGTCCATGACGTTGAGGCGCTGCTTGAGCGCGTCGATGTAGGAGAGCTCCTCGTATTTGACGGCGTCGGGGTATTTTTTCGGGTCCTTGTCGTAGATGCCGTCAACCTTGGTGGCCTTCATGATGATGTCGGCGTGCATCTCGGATGCGCGGAGGGCGGCGGTGGTGTCGGTTGAGAAATAAGGGTTGCCGGTGCCGGCGGCGAAGATGACGACGCGGCCTTTTTCGAGATGGCGGATCGCGCGGCGCATGATGAACGGCTCGGCGATTTGGTCCATGGGGATCGCGCTTTGCACGCGCGTGTTGACGCCGGCCTTTTCGAGGCTGTCCATGAGCGCGAGCGAGTTGATGACGGTGGCGAGCATGCCCATGTAGTCGCCGGTGGTGCGGTCAACGCCGCGCTTTTCGCCCTGAAGGCCGCGGAAAATATTACCTCCGCCGATGACGAGGCAGATTTGCACACCAAGGTCGTAGATTTCCTTAACTTGTTCGCAGACCTTGTCGAGAATGGCGCGGTCAAACGGATCTCCGGTTTTGCCGCTGCGGAGAACTTCCCCGCTCAATTTGAGGACAATGCGTTTATATTTTACTGATGGATCAATAGGGCGAGGGACGTCGTGCATATTGAGTTAGTAGCAAACGGCTTGTTCCGCAACGGGTCAAGCCAGCGCATTGGTTGACGGACAATGTTTTTAAAACAGGAGGGCCGCGCGGGGTCTTTCATCATTGCCTCGGGCATCGGACTCCGGAAACTTTGGCGCATGAATGAACGGCTGAAGAGAGAGCGAATTTTCGATGAGGCCCGCAAGGCGGGAGTCGATCTGGATTTACTCGACACCAATCTTCGCCTGAGCGTTTCTGAACGCGTGCGCCGGCATAACGAGGCTTTGCGCTTGGCGGCGAAACTGGAACGCGCCATGAAGGCACGTCATGGAAGACCTAAGCATCCTCTTGAAGCGTCTCAATGATGAGGGCGTCGACTTTGTCATCATAGGCGGGTTTGCCGCCGTGGCTTACGGGGCTTCAACGCTTACGCGAGATGTTGATCTTTGTGCCGCGCTTACACGGGAAAACGTGGAAAGAATTCGCGCAGCCCTGTCCGGATGGAATCCAAGGCACCGCATGACGCCGGCCCGACTTTCGTTTCTCACGCATCCAAGTGCCGGCGAGGATGTGAAAAACCTTTATTTGGAAACTGACAAAGGCGTGGTGGATATTCTTTCGTCGGTGATAGGCGTGGGTGATTTTGAGCGACTCAGGCGGGCGGCGGAGGTGGTGGAAATTGACGGCTGCGAATACCGCATCATGGGGCTTGCCGATTTGATTGCCTCAAAAGAGGCGCTCGGGCGCGACAAAGACTTGCTCGCCGCCAGGGAGTTGCGGGTCATTGAGGAAAAACGAAAGTCTTGAGCAAAAACTTTCGTCCCGGCGTCCTTTCTCAAGCGGCGTGTTGCTTTTGCGGCGGGGTTTTCCAGTCTGCTCGCAACGTGCTGGTTTTAAGGACAACGGACTGGTTGAAAACACGCGCTGCGAAAGGCCGGTGCGCGTGGCTGTTTCTTGCGGTGGCATTCGCGCTGCTGTTTTCCGGCTGCGCGAGCACGCCGGACCGCGCGTGGTTTATGCCGCGCGTCACTCCGCGCGCCTCGGATAAAACACCGCGCGCCGATTACAACCGCATCGTTTTCGACCATGCGTGCAAATTGACGGGGATTTATTTTTACGACGAAACTTTCGGCGGGCGCGACTGGCCCGCGCTTCAGGCGAAACACCGGGCAAAAGCCGGCGCCGCCAAAAACAACGAGGAGCTTTATAACGCGCTCAACGAAATGCTCAAGGAGCTCGGCTCCAGCCATGCGACCGCCATCGCGCCTGAAATCGTGCGCGCGCAAAAGAAAATGCGCGCCGACGCGGTTTCGCTCATCGGATATATTTCGGTGCGGCTGCCCGGCCTCGACACACCCGTCGTGTATGAAGTCACGCCCGACAGTCCGGCGTCCGAGGCCGGCGTGAAACGCGGCTGGCTGCAGGTCGGCGTGCTGCTGCGCGACAACACCGACGTGCCGGCGCATGAGGGCGAGGTGGCGCGCCAGCAATTTCTCGACGAGAACAACACGCTGCGCACGGTGACTTTCACGCTGCGCGCGGTGCGCGGACTGGGCTCGCGCAATTTTGCCGAGATGCGACCCGACGGCGTGCTCTATTTGCGCTTCGACCGTTTCAGCGGGGACTCCGCCGCCTGGGTGCGCGAGCAATTAAAAACGCATGCGGGTTCCGCGCGCGGCGTGGTGCTCGACCTGCGGCTAAACGGCGGCGGCGAGGTGGGCGCGTGCCGCCGTGTGCTGGGGGAGTTTTTCACGAAGCCGGTCAAGGCGGGCGTGTTTCTGGACAGGCGCGGCAGAGCTTCCGCCGTCGAGGCCAGTGTCAGCCGCCGGGGCGCGCACTACACGGGACCGCTTGCGGTGCTCGTGGCGCGGATGAGCGGAAGCGGCGCGGAGGTGTTTTCGGCGGCGATTCAGGACAACAAGCGCGGCGTGATTGTCGGCAGCACATCGACGGGGCGCACGGCGGGCGCGGTTTTGATGAGCGTCGATTTTTCCCTGCCCGGCGGCGGCAGGCTGCAACTGCCCTTGAGCAATTACAAAACCGCGGCGGGCGTGTTGCTTGAGGGGCGCGGAGTGCCCGCCGACATCAACGCGCCGCTGCCAACCGTGGAGAGCCTGCGCGCCGGCGAGGACCCGGCGCTGGAATGCGCGGCGCGGACGGTTTTGGGAAAATAGAGAAAATTTTCACGAACCTTTCAGATAAAACGCGCCGCTTTTGTTTTCCTTTTTTCGCGCCGGTGGTTTTCCATTCACGCCATGCCGCACCTCATCAAACATCCCCTGGCGTTGCATGTGATTGCGCGTCTTCGCGAAAAGACCACCAAGCCGGCTGAGTTTCGCTCGCTCTGCCATCATCTGTCGATGTTGCTCGCGCTCGAGGCGACGCGCGACCTTGCCATGCGCGAGGTGGCCGTCAACACGCCGCTTGAGGCGTGCATCGGGCACGAGCTGGCGCGGCCGCTCGTGGTCGTGCCAATCTTGCGCGCGGGGCTTGGCATGGTGGAGCCAATCGTGGCGATGTTTCCCGATGTGAGTGTCGGCTACATCGGGCTGGAGCGCGATCACGAGACGGCCATGGCGCGAAACTACTACTGCAAGATGCCGCCGCTGGCGGGCACGCGCGTGATGGTTGTTGACCCGATGCTGGCGACGGGCGGCTCGGCCGTGCAGGCAATCGACGTGGTGAAACAAAAAGGCGGCGGGGAAATATGCATGCTTAACGTGGTCGCCGCGCCCGAGGGCGTGAAGGCCGTCAAGGACGCGCATCCCGACGTGCCGATTTACACCTGCGCGCTTGATCGCGCGCTCAATGACAGAAAATACATCCTGCCGGGGCTGGGGGATTTTGGCGACCGGCTTTACGGGACGTAAGCGGCGGAAAGCGGAAACCCTTCGGGAACGCCGGGCCGGGGCGCGGCGTTCCCCGGATTTATTATTTCCACGTCAGGAGCAGACGCGCGAAATACGTGGTGTCGAGGCGTTCGACCCCGGGGTTCGGATGGCTGTTGTAATCGTTGGAAATACCGACGCGGAATTTCCAGCGCGGGCTGGCCATGGGGAGCTCGATGAATGACTCGTGGTAAATGCGATACACGCCGAAATCATCAAAGGTGGGAGTGTAGGAAACGCGGTTTGTCATCGACCAGGTTTTCATCGTGAGCTGGTTGATCAGGCCGAGGTCGAGGCCGAGTTCGCTCAGGTTCGGAATTGCCGTCAGGCCGGGGCCCGGGTCGTCGTATTTCTCGTAGCGGTGCGAAAGACCGGCGCGGAACGTGAGCGTGTCGACTTTGTTTTTGATGATGTCGTAGCCCAAGCCGGCCGCGGCGGTGTTGTAGAGTTTGATTTCCTTCACGCGGTCAAACCCGGCCTCGTCGCGCGCATACCAGGAGAAGCGCCCCGAAAAGTTGTTCTGGTAATCGGCGCCGGCGCGGAAGAGGTCGGCTGATTTTTCGTGATCGCTGACCTGGCGGTCGTAGCCGGTGTAGAGTTGGAGAATGTCGAAACTCGACTTGAGCGTGGCGCGGAAGGAAAAGCTCGTGCCGATTTGCTCCTTCGTGCCGGTTTTGCCCGTCACGTCCATGCCGGCCTCGAAGCTCCAA
The DNA here is from genome assembly GCF_029504805.1 of Ereboglobus sp. PH5-5. NCBI lineage: Bacteria > Pseudomonadati > Verrucomicrobiota > Opitutia > Opitutales > Opitutaceae > Ereboglobus > Ereboglobus sp. PH5-5. The sequence goes on from NZ_JAQFIT010000015.1 coordinate 7,765, forward strand.
TGGCGTTCGTTTCTGGCGACTTCGGGGTCCTTGGCGTCGATGGCCCAGGATTCCTTGACTTGGGCGAGGTTTGCCGTGACCGGACTGCCCGCGCTGGTGCGCACGACGGCGCCCGCGGGTGAGCCGCTGATGGAGCCGGTGATCACCCTGCCGTCGGCGAGGCGCACATTGATCGGCGCGTCGGTGGTGACCGAGGTGATCTCGCTTTGCTTGACCTTGATATCGCCGGCGAAGTCGGTGTTGATGACCACGGTGGACGAGTCGACTTTCGTGACCCTGCCCGTGAGCCGGGATCCGTTTTTGGTTTCGATAACATCTGCGAACAACGAGCCCGTTGCCAGCAGCGCCGCGGAGAGAATGGCGGCCGCTTTCTTGATGGTTTGAATGTGTGTCATGGATGGATGCAAAAAGCTCACGAAATGCCCGGCGGGGATTTTGGCAAACGCATTTGTGCAAAAACACCGTCTAGCACTCGACATCGCCGGCTGATCGCGTTTCGCTCGCGGCATTATTCCAATGTCCGCGTCCAAACAGCAAAATCCCGCCGCGCCTCAATCCGCGCGCTCCGCGCTCGTCGTCGCCGACGGCTGGCGCGACTACCAGTTGCTCGATTGCGGCGCGGGCATGAAGCAGGAGCGCTGGGGCGAATACACGCTTGTGCGCCCCGACCCGCAGATCATCTGGCCGCGGCGCGACGGCGGCGGGGCCGGCCCCGCGGACTGGAAAAACTGGGACGGTTATTATCACCGCCACGCCACGGGCGGCGGGCGCTGGGAGTTTCGCAAGCCGCTCCCCGAGTATTGGAAAATTGGATACGGGCAGCTCGTCTTCAAAATACGGCCGACCTCGTTCAAGCACACGGGGCTGTTTCCCGAGCAGGCGGTGAATTGGGACTGGTTTTCAAAAAAAATCCGCGACGCAAAAGCCGCCGGGCGCGAAGTGTCCGTGCTGAATCTCTTTGGTTACACGGGCGCGGCCACCTGCGCGGCGGCGGCGGCGGGCGCGAGTGTCTGCCATGTCGACGCCGCCGAGGGCATGGTGAAGTGGTGCCGCGAAAACGCCGCGCTCTCCGGCCTCGAAAACGCGCCCATCCGCTACATCACCGACGACTGCATGAAATTCGTGCGTCGCGAGATCAAGCGCGGACGCCGTTACGATGCGATCATCATGGACCCGCCCACCTACGGACGCGGCAGCGGCGGCGAGATGTGGAAGCTCGAGGATCACTTGTGGGAGCTGCTGAGGGAATGTCGCGAAGTGCTGAGCGATCAGCCGCTGTTTTTCCTGATCAACGCCTACACCGCGCGCCTTTCGCCAACCGTGGTTGTCAACTTGCTCGGCGAATTGATGCACGCCGCCCGCGGCACAATCACCGGCGGCGAAGTCGGCCTGCCCATCCAGCGCGATGGCAAGGTGCTGCCGTGCGGAATCTACGGGCGATGGGACGCGTGAGGATCAAGAGGGCGGCCCGCGTGTCATCACAAATGGCCCCGGGGCGGCAACCGGCGCCGCCAATGAAACGATCTCCTTTTTACAGTGCTCTTGATCCATTGGACGTCGTTTTTGCGGCTCCAAACATTCACATTTTTGGAAGCCTCCCAAACCAGATGCACTCGCGCGCCGAGGGGAAGCCCGGCGCGGCGCCTTTCCCGCCTTTTTATGGTGCGAACACTTGCACGTTGTGCGCGAGGTGTTCAGCATCCGGCACTTCGTGAAACTATCCGGCAAAGACTTGGTTATCGTGCTCATCGCGCTTGTCGTGGCGGTGTGGGCGGGGCTGCGCATCGCGAGCGAAACGATGACACTGCCGATCATGGTCGGGGGGATTCTCCTTTGCGTGATTGTCGCGCATGTGTCGCCGGTCCGGTTCAACCCGCTTGTGCTCGGTTTGCTTATCGCGGGTTACGTGCTCGGGAACCGCGGGTTCGCGCAGCTTTCGATTTCCGGGAGCCTGCCGTTGTTTCCGGCGGAGCTGGGGATTGCGGCCACATTGACGGTGCTGCTCTGGCGTTGCGCGCGGGAAAAAAAGCTGCCGTGGCGGAATGATTTTCTGAACTGGGCGTTGATTTTCTGGATCGCGGTGAGCACGGTGCGGCTGCCGCTGGATGCGCGCACATACGGGGCGATGGCGTTGCGCGATTATGCGATGGTGTATTACGCGCTGTTTTTCTTTGTGGCGCAGGAGGCGTTTGCCTCGGACGCGGGCAGGCGCTGGGCGAGGCGCTGCTTGCTGGCGGGCACGGCGATGCTGCCGTTGCTTTACGGGGCGTTTTCGTTGTGGCCGGATTTTTTCCTGGGCACGCTGACGGTGCGCGGCCTGCCGTTAATTTATTTCAAGGGCGACCTGGCGGGCACGTTCATGAGCGTCGGCGCGCTGGTGTGGTTTATTGTGTTCGAGCGGGGCAAGTCGCCCTGGCGCTGGCTGGCCGTGGCGATTTCGCTGGGGCTGGTCGCGGCGATGCTGGCGACCGAAAACCGCGCGGCGATGCTGGCGCTCGCCGCGGGCGTTGCGGTGATGTTGATCGGCGGCCGGTGGCGGTTTGCGGCGGCGCTTGTCTCGGCGGGCGCGGTGGCGGTGGTCGCGATTTTGTTCTGGGCGCAAACCACGGGGCGGCCGTGGGAGAAGACGCCGCTGCACGGCATTTCGCAACGAGTGGTGTCGATTGTGGATTTTCAGGGCGCTCGGGATTATTCGTCGGCGGAGGGCGCGGAATCGAAGGGCGACAACAACCGGTTTCGCGCGATCTGGTGGGAGACGGTTGTTGACGAAACGGTGGCGGCCAATCCGTGGACGGGGCTGGGTTACGGTCACGATTTGGCGGAGGGTTTCCTGCGGGCGTATTACGCGGATTCGAGCGACCAGTTCACGACGCGCAGTCCGCACAACCTGCTGCTGAGTATTTTTGCGCGGACCGGCGTGGCGGGGCTGGGGGCGTTTATGATTCTGTGCACGGCGATGCTTTTTCGCACGTGGAAAGTGTCGCGCGAGGATTCGCGCCGGAGCCGGGAGCGACTGATCGACACGGGCGAGTGGACGGGGCCGCAGTGGAAATCCGGCGCGTGGTGCTGCGTGTGGGCGATTTTCACGAGCGCGTGCTTCGGCGTTGTGCTTGAGGGGCCGATGGGCGCTGTGGTCTTCTGGATATTGCTCGGCGCGGCGGCGGCGAGCAGCAACGGCGGGGCGCCGAAGGGTGACGAGGCGAAGGAAAACGCAAAATAGAAATTATATTTCACGCAAAACAGAAACCCCGACGAACGTGAGCGATCAATATTCCCCCTCCGCTGCGCGCGCCGCGCAAAACCACGGCGTATGGAAGATTTGTTGTTTCGGAATGGCAAAAAACGACCTTCCTCTTTTCATAAATGAAAAATATGAATGTCACTAAAGTTATATTTATTTTAAGCGCTTCATTGTTTTTATTTGGTTGTCAGCATAAGATAAAAGATGACTCAGGACCGTTAACGGTGGCGGAGTTAAAAGGTAAGATTTTTCGACTGAATATACCAATGGGAAATATCATCGATGACCGGAGCGCTGCATGGCTTGAGAAAAATAAACTTTGCCTCTATTATTACGCATGCTTCGGCTATGCTATATCGGGGACGGGAATGGTGCTACCAGCCGAGACTACCCTTGGCAATATACTTGCCCGCCTACCTGCGGGGCGGGCTTCGTTTATCATGAGTTCGGCGTGTAAAGTTTCAATAATAAACTACAAAAGGAATTACAATATTCCAATCCATCACGAAGAATTTGAAAACGGCAGCGCTCTTCTGCGATATATTGTATCTGGAGATATAATTTGTGTAACTTTTCAACCATAGTAGGAAGGGATGATTTGGAGAGATGAATGATAGATATTCCGTGGTGATAGGAACCTGAAACAGGTCAATTCGAGGCTTGTTAATTTGTCCTTCGGTCAAATCTCTGGCCGCTTGCTTTGGACGAAAAAGCCGAAAAAATCAGGTTATATTTTGTAACTTTTATGATTGCTTGAGAAAGGCGTTTTGAGGGCGTTGTCGAACGCCGCGCACATTGAGAATCCAGCATGCCGGAGCATTGTGCTAGGTGAGCCGCCAGGGTAATTATCGCAACGCTCTATTTTAGAGAGCGCTGTGCGGCGCGGGTGTTAGCAGACGCTCTGTTCGAAGCGGCTTCATGGCATGGCTGGAATTTGCGCACCTATAATATAACATTTTTGATCAAAAATTGGTAAATCCCGGATTGGCGCCTTCCGAATTCCCCAAAGGTGAGACAATACCGTCTCCGGCCGCTTGAAACATTTCGTATCATGATTATACTTTGAAGTGAAATAGTTTTATCAACCACCATCAAAGGCACTGAATATGAACAACGAACAACTTCTGCGAATGCAAAATGGCAAGGGCTTCATCGCGGCCCTGGACCAAAGCGGCGGCAGCACTCCCAAGGCACTGCTCCAATATGGCGTTCCCGAAAGCGCCTATTCCAATGACGAGGAGATGTTCGCCCTCGTCCATGAAATGCGCACGCGCATCATGACCAGCCCCGCCTTTACCGGCGAGCGCATCCTCGCCGTGATCCTCTTTGAGCAAACCATGGACCGCCAGGTCGAGGGCATGCCGACCGCGGATTACCTTTGGGAGAAAAAACGAATCGTTCCCTTTCTCAAGATCGACAAGGGCCTGGCCGGGCTAAGCAACGGCGTGCAGCTCATGAAACCCATGCCGGAGCTCGACAAGTTGCTTAAGCGCGCCGTTGAGAAACACATCTTCGGCACCAAGATGCGCTCCGTCATCAAGGAGGCAAATCCGGCCGGCATCGCCGGGTTGGTCGCCCAGCAATTTGAAGTCGCCGGGCAAATCGCCGCGCATGGACTCGTCCCCATCATTGAACCCGAGGTGGATATCCACAGCCCCGACAAGCCCGCTTGCGAAAGGCTTCTCAAAGAAAACGTCGTCAAGCAGCTCAACGCGCTTCCCGCCGGCACCAAGGTCATGTTTAAGTTTACCATTCCCAGTGAGGACAACTTCTTCGCCGACCTGATGCAGGACCCGCATGTCGTCCGCATTGTCGCCCTCTCCGGTGGTTACAGCCAAAAGGAGGCAAACGAAAAGCTGCGACTCAACAAGGGGCTTATCGCCAGCTTCTCCCGCGCCCTTGCGGAGGGACTCGGCGCCCGGCAAAGCGACGAGGAATTCAACAAGACTCTCGCCGCCTCGGTCGAATCCATCTACGAAGCTTCGATCACCTGAGCGTGGGTAAAAGTTTCTTTTTTCAAGCTCCGCCTTTTCCCCCGAAGAGGCGGAGTCTTTGTTTGTCCTGATCGGGCTATCGCTATCGCTGCATGATTCTTTCAAGGGCAATCGCCACGCCCAGCAAAAGCAGCCGGAAGGTGCTGCCAGGCTCCAGGGTGTCGACAAACTCGATCAATTTTCCGGGGACTTTTTCGCGGTCGTTGCAAACCTTCAAAACACATGGTTTGTATGATGCGAATTTTGCCCCATTAACAATGAGATCATAAGAAAGGCTGGCTGTTGACAGCACCAAGAAACCTTTTCGTTTTATCCTCAACTCGGCGATGGGCGATCTGTTTTCATCCGTGAACCGCCATTTGTCACCGCTCACAATGGTAAAACATTGTTCAAGCCTGAGAATACGGTTTTCCGCCAAAAGATGAAAGAGACAGGTTCCCTTTATTCCGGGCTCACGGGAGATTTTCAAAATAGGGCGGTGAATCAATGAGTCATTTATGATGTATTGAAATCCAGCCATTTTCCCGAATTTTGATGTCAATGTCAGAGGTATTGCACCTGCATGACGCAAGGCATTGCTTGCCGAGGTTAATTCTGGCTCTCCTGTGTGTAAAAGTAATTCTTTATTATCCGCATTAAGGACATAAAATCTGTCGCCATCCGCGCGATGTATTCCCGTGAGAAACAGACTGTTTGTTTCATGCCAACTTGGCGAGGGCTCGTGCTGGTTTTTTGAAGTGGATTGAGATTGATTGGGCATTGAAAATAACAACTAAAGGTCTGGATATTTTTTGGATTTTTATAATATGGCCTCACAGGGTTCAACTTGGTTTCGATCAATCCTTTTTCCCAACCGTTTTTTTCTAATTATGCTTGCATATTGCATGGGGCTGAGACGGAGCCGCTCCTCACTTTTTGATGTTTGCGGGAGGGCTTTGCTTTGAATTGCGATGGTTGGCAGGTGGGCGCATTTTGCATGTGATACGGACTTCGCATAGCATGAGCAATCGCATTCCTGCCGTAGTTTCGACGAGTTTGTCGCGGTTGGGGGAGGCCGTTGGAACAGTGATCGAGAGCCGAAAAAGAGTCGGATTATGTTTTGCCACTCCCGAGGTTGCACTTGTCAATGACTGCGGACGGGGCAATCTCTCAGTGCATGGCCCCTGCCGCCGTCAAAACCCCGCCCGCTGCGCGCCGCGCAAAACCGCGACGTGTGGAAAGTTTGTTGTTTTCCGAAGGGAAGGGCAAAAAATCCTCAAAGTTGCATGCGGGAAGAATGGATATAATGACAAAACACAACCTGCCCCCTTCAATGACCCTTGCCGGCAAGCACTCCAGAAAACCACGCGACGTTCATTATACGGCGGAGGGCGGCAAGGAAATCGCGAGGGTGGTCGCCGCCGCAATAGCCGAGGCGCTGCGAGATCTGCCATCGAAAACACGCAAGCAAACTCCAAACGAACCATGAAAACACACGGGCAAAACATGCATGCGAACGTAAAATTGAAAAAATCCGCCCTTTGGGCCTCGGCGGCGTTCTTGACTACCCTGCCCACGCCGGGCATCGCGAGCACGCCCCGGCAACAGCCCAACATACTTTGCATTGTATGCGAGGACATAGGCCCGTATCTGGGTTGCTATGGGGACACGGTTGCAGTCACGCCAAATCTCGACAGATTCGCAACGCAAGCACGGCGTTATACGCGCATGTTTTCCTCGGTTGGGGTGAGCGCCCCTTCAAGGGCGTCGCTGATAACCGGACTTTATCCCACCTCATTCGGCGCAAACAATATGAGGACCTCGTCGGCCAGCCCGGATAACGACGCTCGCGTGAAACCTTACGAAGCCGTCCCGGTCGCCGGGGTTAAATGCTACACGGAGTTTCTCCGCGCCGCCGGATATTATTGCACAAATAACAGCAAAACCGATTACCAGTTCAACGCTCCCATAACTGCCTGGGACCAAAGCAGCGGCAAAGCCCACTGGAAAAACCGTCCCGAAGGAATGCCGTTTTTCGCAATATTCAACATCGCAGTCACCCATGAGTCGCAGATATGGAAGCGGGCAAAGGAGCCGCTTGTGGTCAATCCGGACGACATCACCCCGCCACCCTATCATCCCAACAATAAAATATCTCGCCGCGATTGGGCCGTTGTTTACGGCAATATCGCCGCGATGGACCGCATGGTCCAAAAATATATAGACGAAGTCCGGGAAGCGGGTCTTCTCGATAACACTATTATCATCTGGTATTCCGATCACGGCGGGCCGATGCCGCGTCAAAAGCGCGCGTTGCGCGACAGCGGCACGCTGGCCCCGTTCATGATAAGGTTCCCCGACGGGCGTTTTGCCGGGACTGTTGACAATGATCTTCGCGCATTCGTGGACATTCCGGCCACCATCCTGTCGCTCGCCGGCATCAAGCCGCCCGAGTATATGCACGGGAAGGCCTTTTTGGGCAAATACAAGGAGGCGGCGCGCGATTATATTTACGGGGCCCGGGACCGTTTTGATGCGAAAACGGACTGCCAGACCGCCGTTCGAGACCGCCGCTTCAGACTGCTGCATAATTATATGCCGGAACAGTCCGAATTTCTCGACATCAGTTATCATCGCAATATTCCCACCCTGCGAAACATGATGGAATTATACAACGAAGGAAAATTGGAAAAACTCCCTTCGCTGTGGTTCACGAAGCCGCGCCCAACCGAGGAATTCTACGACATTGAGCAGGATCCGCACGAGATGAACAATGTCATAGACGATCCCCGGTATGCAAAAGACGTCGCTCGGCTGCGTAAAAAACTGGCGGAAATGGATGCCGCGTATAATCCTTTCGCGGGCAAGCCGGAATCAGCACTCCGTGAACACCTCTGGCCCGGCGGCGAGCAACCCAGGGTTGCCGACCCAATTTTTACCCGCGCGAAACGCAAGCTCACCATAGAGTGCCCCACGCCGGGGGCATCCATCGCCTACCAAATAAATGGCGAGGGGCTGACGAGGGGGCATTGGAAACTTTACACTGGCCCCCTGACGATAAAAAACGGTGACAAAGTGACGGCAGTATGCACCCGCATAGGGTATAAACCCACGGGGGAGATTGCGTATAACTATTAACACGAGTTCATCAGTTGGGCCATGCCGTGAATAAATTGCCCTCAATCGGTGGGACTGTCTCGGCGATTACCAATGTTTGAGCGACTTCATTCAAGCAGAGCGGAAATCGATACTGATATCTGGCAAAAATTTTTATTTCCACCCACATCAACCCTCCGGACTCAAAACGGCCATGTGTTTCAGGGCCGTTACAAGGCGATATTGCTGGAGAATGCGACGGCATTGAGCCGCGTGGTTGATTTCATACACTTGAACCCAGTGCGCGCGGGTGCGGTGCCGCCCGGACTGGTGGAGCAATACCAGCGAAGCAGTTTGCCGGAGTTCATTAAAAAGAAAAAGGCCCGCGGGATTGACCGCCGCCGACTGGCTTGAGGCGAGGGGCGGATGGTCCGACGACGCCAAGGGCATGAAAAATACCTGCAATATCTGAAGGATATAGGAAACGATGAGCAGGCGCAGAAGCAAATGGGGTTGGTGAAACTTTCACGGGGCTGGGCATTGGGCACGCATGGTTGGAAACAAGCGCTGGCCCGCGAATATGCGCATAAAACCTATGCGGAAGGCATGAACAAAGAAGAGGCGGGGGAAATACAGGAATTGCATTGGGAGGGGCAATTGGAAGCGGCACTGAAAGCGGCGGGACGGAAGCCCGGCGACCTGAAAACCACACCGAGGCTGCGGGGGTGAAAAATGAAGATCGCGGCGCAACTGAGAAAAGAGGGCGGGGCGCCGGTTGGATGGATCGCTGAAGAATTGCACCTTGGCACAGCGGGCACAGTGCGCAACTATCTTGCCAAGCACAGAGTCTCCAAAAAAACACGCGCATGACAATTAACAACACGGCAACCATTTCGCTGCGAGCGATTGCAGTTTTATTGTGCATTGCGATATCGTTTGTCTCTGGATGCGGAGGAAGCCCGGACGAGGAACAGCGAGCCGGGGCGGCGGCTTCACAGGCGACATTGAGGAACCTGAAAAGAGAGCTCCAGAAGACCAGGGACATGCTGAACGCCTACGATCAGGGTTTGAAAAAACTCAGGGCAAACGCACCTTACTGCGGAGGCCGGCAAATGACGGCGGAGTATGCGCCGGAAACGCTCGAAAAAATCGAATCGCTAAAGTCGAAGGCAAAAGACTTGGAGCTTCAAATACAGGCCATCGAGGCATCGCCACTCGAACAGGATCAGGGGCAACTGTAGGATGATTATAAGTCAAACTGGGATGGATTTTTCCAAGCCGGAGTTTTTGATTTATTCCGTCGCTTTTTGAGGCCGAAAAGGGCCGAAAAAGGGTCAGATGCACGCAAAAATCCGAGGCGTGTGTTGTTGATTCTCTCATGTCTTTTTTGAATTCCGTGAGAAATGACTAAAAATATATGTCTTGCTATTTCGCAAAACGGCGAAATGGTCGTGGCATGTTTTTAACCAAATCAGCGCGTTCCAAAAGGGCCCGTTCACCCTCTTTCGAGCATGAGGCGGCGGTTTTTAAGGCGCTCGGACATCCCGCGCGCCTGCAAATTGTCGCCAGGCTCGCCGGGGGCGAGCAGTGCGTTTGCGACCTCGTTGATCTCACCGGACTCGGCTGGTCAACCGTCTCGCGCCACCTATCCGTGCTTCGGGACACCGGGGTCATCGAGGCCGAAAAACGCGGCATGCAGGTATTCTACCGCCTCCGGCTTCCGTGCGTCGCGCGTTTCATCTCGTGCCTGCAATCGGCATCCGACGGGCAGGATGTGCGCTTCACTATCAAAGCCGGGGCCGGCGCCAAAACAGCCTGCTGCGCAAACTGATTTTTCCCGCCTAATAACAACGCGCAAAACCGTCGCCGACTATTTCGCAATTTCACGAACTACCCGCCGTCCTCCATCTGCCCCGCCATCCGCATTCGCACAATGAACAAACTCAAGGAAACAAAAACATTTCTCCTGATGGCGGGCGTTTTTGCCGCGTTCTATTTCCTGCCGTCCGGCTGGCCGCGTTTTGACTCGGCGATTCGAGAGGCGCTCGAACTCGCCAAATGGTATGCGCGCGAGCACGTCATCCTGTGCCTGCTGCCGGCGTTCTGGATTGCGGGCGCGATCGGTGCGTTTGTCTCGCAGCAATCCGTCATGCGTTACCTCGGCCCGAAGGCTCCGAAGGCGCTCAGCTATGGAGTTGCGTCCGTTTCCGGCACCATTCTTGCGGTGTGCTCGTGCACGGTGCTGCCGCTGTTTTCCGGCATCTACCGCATGGGCGCGGGACTCGGGCCGGCGTCGGCGTTCCTCTACTCGGGCCCCGCGATCAACGCCCTCGCGATTATCATGACCGCAAAGGTGCTCGGCTTCCAAATCGGCGTCGCGCGCGCAGTGGGCGCGGTCGTGTTTTCCATCGTCATCGGCATTTTAATGCACCTGTTTTTTCGAAAAGAGGAGCAGGCCAAGGCCGCCAAAATCGCCGCGCTACCCGAGGCGCCGGCAACGCGTCCGCTTTGGAAAACCGCCGCGTTTTTCGCAACAATGGTCGGCATTCTTGTGTTCGCCAACTGGTCGCGCCCGCCCGGGGGTGAAAGCGGTTTTTTTGCCGTCGTCTTTTCCATAAAATGGCCGCTCACCGCGCTGCTCGCCGTCGTGCTCGGCGTGATGCTCTGGCGCTGGTTCAAGCTCTCCGGGGCCAAGCTCGCCGTGACTGGAATCGTCACCGCGGCGCCGGCGCTGCTGCTGCCCGCGCATCCCGAGGCGTGCGTGCTCGCCGCCATCGCCGGACTCGTCTGGGCGACCGCGGGGCGCGACGGCGAGGCGGGCGAGTGGTTCGACCAGTCGTGGACGTTTGCGAAGCAGATTTTCCCGCTCCTCATCGGCGGCGTGCTCGTCGCCGGATTGCTCCTCGGACGGCCCGGGCACGAGGGGCTGATTCCAGCGGAATGGATCACGCAATCGGTCGGGGGAAATTCGTTTTTCGCCAACGCGTTTGCCGGCATCGCGGGCGCGTTCATGTATTTCGCCACGCTCACGGAGGTTCCGATTTTGCAGGGACTCATCGGCAACGGCATGGGCGAAGGCCCCGCGCTCACGCTGCTGCTCGCCGGCCCCGCGTTGAGCCTGCCAAGCATGATCGTCATCAACTCCGTGCTCGGCCTGAAAAAAACCGCCGCCTACATCGGCCTCGTCATCGTGCTCTCGACACTCGCCGGCTGGGGCTACGGCGCGATCTTCGGCTGATGAATTTATTTTCCACCACCACACAACCAACCAACACACACATCATGAAAAAAATCCAAATCCTCGGCATGGGATGCGCCAAGTGCAACAAGCTCGCGGAGGTTGCCGAAACCGCCGCCAAAAACCTTGGCCTCCAATACGAAATGACAAAAGTCAAGGACCTGAACGAAATCGCCGCGCTCGGCGTCATGTTCACGCCCGCGCTCGTCGTGGACGGCGTCGTGAAAGTTTCCGGCAAAGTCCCCTCAGACGAGGAGATGAAACAACTGCTCGCCTGATTTTTCGCGCATTATGAAAACCCGCCTTCTCATCACGCTCTGCGCCGCCGCGCTCGCGTTTGTTTTCACCCCGGCGTCGCGCGCCGACGACACCAGGCCCGGCGCGCCCAAACCCACGTTGCCCAAGCTCGTCGATCTCGGCGCGGACAAATGCATTCCCTGCAAACAAATGAAGCCCATCCTCGATGAGTTCATGCGCGACTACGCCGACCAGTTTGAGACGGTGTTCATAGACGTTTGGAAAAAACCGGACGAGGGCCGGGCTCACAAAATCCGCCTGATTCCGACGCAGATTTTCTACGACGCCAGCGGCAAGGAACTCGCGCGCCATGAGGGATTCATTTCCAAAAAAGACATTTTGGCCAAATGGGCGGAACTGGGAATCACGGTGAGGGAACCGGCACCAAAGCCGGTGCCCGCGCCCGCGAGGGAATGATCCCGAATCGTCCGCGACAATGGACACCCTCTTCGAAACCCTGACCTCCGCGATGGGCGGCGCTCCGCTCGTCGCGCTCGCTGCCGCGTTTGCGTGGGGCGTGTTGAGCATCATCCTCAGCCCGTGCCACCTCGCGAGCATCCCGCTCATCGTCGGCTTCCTTCAGGGAGGCAAACGTGTTTCGGCCGCGCGCGCCGCCGGGCTGTCCACGCTGTTTGCGTTCGGCATACTCTGCTCCATCGCACTTATCGGAATCCTGACGGCCGCGGCCGGTCGCATGCTCGGCGATCTCGGCGCGTGGGGAAACTACATCGTCGCGGCCGTGTTTTTCATATTCGGACTGCACCTGCTCGGAGTCATCCCGCTGCCGGCCGCGCTGCAAGCCGCGCCCAACAATCCGCGACGCGGCCCGCTCGGCGCGTTTTTGTTCGGCTTCATATTCGGCGTCGCGCTCGGCCCGTGCACGTTTGGTTTTATGGCTCCGGTGCTCGGCGTCACGTTTGGCATGGCGGCGACGGCCCCGGTTTTTGCCTACGGCGTGCTGCTGCTTTTCGGGCTTGGCCACTGCGCCGTCATCGCGCTGGCGGGCACGTCGAGCGCGTGGGTGCAAAAACTCCTCTCGTGGCAAAACGACGCTCCCGGCGGACGCTGGCTGCGCCGCGCCTGCGGCGTCCTCGTGATTCTCGGCGGCGTCTATCTCATTCTGACGGCGCGATAAACCGCCCCTCCCTCAACCCCGCCGCATACGCGGTGAAGACGATCTTGATCTCACCGCGCACGCGCCGGAACTCGGTGAGGATTTCATCCTCTGTGCCGACCGCGTGCGCCGGGTCGTTGAAGCCCCAATGATGATTGAAAAAAGGGGCAAGTTATATTTTGTCGTTTTTGTGGCTTGAGAACGCCAATCTGATGGTGATGCCGAATGTCACGCACATTGAGAATCCGGCATCTTTCCGGCGTCCGAATCCGAAAAAAATAACCGCCGCGGTTCGCTTTTTGCTCTTTCGCGCATTGGTGCGATGTGGTTTTTTGCATCCTTTCATTCCTCATTTCACGTTTTTCATTCCGCACTCCGCATTCCGAGTTCCGCATTCCATCCCGTCCGCATGGTAGCCAAGACACGCATTTCGTTGCTCGACTGGTTCAGCGCCTTCAAGATCAAGACGCAGGAGCGGTTCGACGTGTTCACGCCCGCGGCGTTGCTTGTGCTCGGCGTGACGGGGGTGATGTTTATTTACAGCGCGCAGCTCGAGCGGCACGGCACGGCGTGGAAGGCGCAGTGCATTTTTTGGGTTTTGGGCATCGCCGTCTATGTGGTGGTGTCGCTCATTGATTACCGAATCTGGCTCAGTTATGTGCACTGGATTTACATCGCCGCGCTTGTGCCGTTGGTGCTGGTGCTTGTGCCCGGTATCGGCGATTCGCAGTTTGGGGCGCAGCGCTGGATTAATTTTGGTTTCTTTAAATTCCAGCCGTCCGAGACGGCGAAAATCGCCGTTCTCCTTATGTCGGCGGGCATTCTCGCGCGCTCGAAAATAGGCAATGTGTTCGATTCGCTCGGAGTGCTTGGCAAATTGGCACTTGCGGCGGGCGTGCCCATCTTCTTGATCTTTCTGCAGCCTGATATCAAATCGGCCATTGTCCTTCCTCCCGTGATTTTCGCCATGCTTTACGTCTCACGCCTTTCGCTCCGCTTTTTCGCGGTGGTGCTGGGCGCGTTTGTGCTTCTTGTGGGCGTGGTCGCATGGGACACCGCGTGTTATGTGAATTTCATGCAGGAAAACGGCTACTCGTATCAAAACAGCGAACAGCGCGATCTTTACAACAAGCGCTCTCCGCTGCCTTTCCGCGGGTATCAGCGCAACCGCATCCTTGCCTTCGCCGCGCCCAACATCATCGACCAGGCGGGCACCGGCGATTCTTACAACCTCAACCAATCTCTCATCTCAATCGGCACGGGCGGGCTTACCGGCAAGGGCTGGCGCCAAGGCACGCAGGCCAAGCTCGGTTACCTGCCCACCGCCGTTTCGCATAACGATTTTATTGTCTCGGTCATCGCCGAGGAAACAGGATTTTTGGGAAGTCTTACGGTTATTAGTCTGTTCGGATTGATCCTGTTCAACAGCATACGCATCGCGGGTCTCGCAAGGGACCGCTTTGGAACCCTGATCGCCATCGGCGTGACGATGTTCTTCACGGTGCATGTGTTTGTGAACATTGCCATGTCCATCGGACTGGTGCCCATCACGGGCATACCGCTTCCCTTCATTAGCTACGGAGGCTCCTTTTTGCTTTGTTGCTGCTTGCTGCAAGGACTGGTCCAGAGCGTCTATCGTTTTAGGAGGGATTTTTCATGAAATCTGAAAAATCCAGCCTCGCGATACTGACCGCCCTGCCGGGATTTCCTGCGCCGCAACCACCGCGTATTGGGGCCGCCGACACCACCACCACACACAACAAAAGAAAAAGCCTGAAAGCCCGAAAACCTGAAAGCCTGAAACAAGCAGGCGCGCGCTCCCGACGCCGCCCGATTTTTTCAGTCTTCAGCCTTCGGAACTTCAGTCCTTTTCGCCCATACATACGCCATGAGCGACCAATCACAAACTCCCTCGCCGGGAAACTCCGGCGACTCCAACGCGCCGCGCCAGCAAACCCCGGCCGCCGCACTCCAGAAATACGACGAGGAGCTCGTCAACCCGCCTCCGCAAACGCAAGTTGACCCCGTCAGCCCCGCCGAACTCAAGGCCGGGGCGAAGGAACGAGCCAAGGATCGCCCGATCCTCCAGAAAATCCTCTCCGTGTTTCGAAAGGAAAAAACCACCTTCCGCGAGCTCATCATCAACTCCGAGCCGCTCGAAAAACGCGTCGCCCTGCTCGTTGACGGCACGCTCGAAAAGTTCGAGATCGAGCGCGACTCCGACAACCGCATGGTTGGCGGCATCTACAAGGGCCGCATCAAAAACCTCGACCCCGGTCTCAAGGCCGCCTTCGTCGATATCGGCTATTCCAAAAACGCCTTCCTCCACTACTGGGACATGCTTCCCGCCGCCGCCGACTCGTCCGTCGAGGTGGTGCGCGTGAACAAGCGCAAAAACGCGCCCCAGCGCCCCGCCGAGCCCACCATCAAGGACATTCCCAACCTCTACCCGCCCGGCAGTGAAATCGTCATTCAGGTCACCAAGGGCCCCATCGGCACAAAGGGCCCGCGCACCACGACCAACCTCGCCATTCCCGGCCGCTACCTCGTGCTCATGCCCTACTCCGACCAGTGCGGCATCTCGCGCAAAATCGAGGACAACAAGGAGCGCCACCGCCTCAAGCGCATGATCAACGAGCTCACCATCCCCGAGGGCATGAGCGTGATCGTGCGCACCGCGGGCGAGGGCAAAAAGACGCGCTACTTCGTTCGCGACCTCCACATCCTCCTCAAAACCTGGGCCGGCATTCAGCAAAAAATGCAGTCGGAAAAATCCCCCGCCTGCCTTTACCAGGAACCCGACCTCGCCGAGCGCACCGTGCGCGATTTCCTCACCGAGGAAGTGGACCGCGTGCTCGTTGACAGCTCCGAGGATCACTCGCGCATCCAGAACCTCGTCGCGCAAATCAGCAAACGCTCCCGCTCCAAAATCGCGCTCTACAAGGACAACATCCCGATCTTCGAGCGCTTCAACATCGAGCGCCAGATTGAGCAGACCTTCCAGCGCCGCGTGCCGCTGCCCAGCGGCGGCGAAATCATCATCGACGAAACCGAGGCGCTCATCGCCATCGACGTGAACACCGGCTCGCACAAAAACCGGGGCGGCGACGAGAAGAACACCATCTACGCCGTGAACCTCGAGGCCGCGCAGGAAATCGCGCGCCAGATCCGGCTCCGCAACCTCGGCGGTCTCATCATCATGGACTTCATCGACATGAAGGAGCGTCGCCATCGCAACGCGGTTTACGAGAAAATGGTGCAGGCCATGTCGGAGGACAAGGCGAAGAACCACATCCTCCCCATCTCGCAACTCGGCATCATGCAAATGACGCGCCAGCGCCAGCAGGAATCCCTTTCGAGCAACCTTTACACGGACTGCCCGTATTGCCGCGGTCGCGGCATTGTGAAGAGCGCGACGACCATGTCGGTCGAGCTCCAGCGCAAGCTCAGCTCGATTGTTCGCCGCCTGCAAAACCGCAACGACGGCAAGGAATACTCGCTGCGCGTGCTCGTGCACCCGAGTATTCTCGAGCGCCTCCGCAGCGAGGACGCCGAGCTGCTCGTGCGCATGGAGCGGCTCTACGGCGTGAAGCTCGCCTTCCGCGCCGACCTCAACTACCATGTTGAGAACTTCAAAATCATCAACGCGGTCACAAACGAGGAATATCGGTAGGCCGCACACTCATCTCGCAGGGGCGCCGCTTGCGACGGCCGCTCAACCTTGCAAGTAACAAAAACGCGAACCGAATGAGTCGGTTCGCGTTTTTTTGTTGGATTGAGGCGTGTGTTTGGCGCGCCGATCACCAGCGGGTGCGGTGTGGAATAAGCGAATGGCATGCCGCGATCATGGTTTTGTCCTGAATTGCGCCACCGCGTCGAGATAGGCTTTCACCTTGTTGGGATAGTCTGACGAAACGTAGGTGACGCCGTGGCGGATCGCCCAGTCCACCACTTCATGGTCATTGGCCTGCCAGATGGTGGTCTCGATGCCGAGCTTGTTGGCTTCGCTGATCAATTCCGGGCGGTTCATCATCACGTTCAGGGGATAGGAAATGCCTTTGTAGCCCAACTGCTTCGCTTCCGCGGGGCCCATCGCCTTCAGGCTGCTGCTCAGGTAGATCACCGTCATGCCGGGTTGGAGCCGGACCACCTCGTTGCACATGTGTTTGCTGAATGAGGTGATTTCCATCAGCGGGATGACGTCCATTTCGCGGGCGAGCGCCAGCACCGCCTCCACGACTTGCGTTTCGCGCTTCGGTGTCGGATGGGTTTTGATCTCGATTATCATTTTGGTCGCGGGGCCTTTTTTGCCCTGCTCGAAGATTTCGCGCAGCGTCGGCACCTGGCTTCCGTTGGGCAGCCTGGCGGCGCGGATTTCCGCGAACTTGTTTTTTTGCGCGTGCAGATCGGTGCCATTGATCTTGGGGCCGTGGACGACGATGAGCTGGCCGTCCGCGGTCATGTTGACGTCGAGTTCGGCCGCGTGGGTTCCCAGTTTTTGGGCGTTGGCGAGGCTCGAGACGGTGTTTTCCCACGAGCCCTCGGTGTTATAAAATCCACGATGGGCGATGATCTTGGGTTGCGCCGCGAGGTTCAGCATGCCGGCGGTGAGCGCGCACAATAAAAGCAGTTTTTTCATATCGGTCGGAGGTTGGGTTTTGGGTGAAGTTGCGGGGCGACGGTATTCTGGTTTATTCGGCGAACGCGAGGCGAAATTGGCGGGGCGAGCGTGGCGGCGGCGCGGCATGTATCGACGCGAGTCGACGTGTGGCGACATGTATCGGAACGATGCCAAACCGGGCGTCGCGAGCGAGGGGGATTTTTTACTTTTTAAACTGCGCGATCGCGTCGAGGTAGGCTTTGGCTTTGTCGGGGCTGTCCGTCGAAACGTAGGTGACGCCGTGGCGGATGGCCCAGTCGATCAGTTCGCGGTCGTTGACCATCCAGAGCGTGGTTTCGATGCCGAGTGCGTTGGCCTCGCGAACGATTTCGGGGCGGTTCATCATCACGTTGAGTTGATAGGAGAGGCCTTTGTAACCCAGCGCCTTTGCCTCCGCGGGGCTCATGGCTTTCATGTTGCTGCTGACATAGACAACCGTGGCGCCGGGCTGGAGTCGCACCACTTCGTCGCAGATGTGCTTGCTGAACGAGATGAACTCGATCTGCGGCACGAGCTCCATTTCTCGGGCGAGCGCCAGGATCGCCTCCACGACTTGCGTTTCGCGCTTCGGTGTCGGGTGGATTTTTATTTCGAGGATCAGTTTGGTGGCGGCGCACTTTTTCCCCTGCTCGAAGAATTCGCGCAGCGTCGGTATTTGGAGTCCGTTGGGAAGTTTGGCGGCGCGGATGTCCGCGAATTTGCTTTTTTGCGCGTGGAGTTTGGTGCCGTGGATTTTTGGGCCGTGGACGACGATGAGCTGGTCGTCCGCCGTCAGGTTGACGTCGAACTCGACTCCGTAAACTCCCAGCTTTTGGGCGTTGGCGAGGCTCGAGACGGTGTTTTCCCACGAGCCTTCGGTGGCGTAAAAGCCGCGATGCGCCACGATCTTGGGTTGCGCCGCGAGGTTCGCCGCGCCCGCGGCGGTCAGCATGCATAGTGATAAGAGTGAAAGCAGTTTTTTCATGTTGGGTTGGTGGGTTGGATGCGTTGGAAGGACAAAGCGGGGTGGGGCGGGGGAGTGCGGTGTGCGCGAGGATTGCGGTCGTGTTGGCGGGCAAATCACGGTTTCTTTTTCTGGCCGTAATAGGCGCCGGCTCCGTGTTTGCGGCTGTAGTGTTTTTCGATGAGCAGGTTGTTCATCGGCATTTCCGCGTTGAGCTGGCGGGTGATGAGTCCCATGCGGGCGATTTCCTCCAGCACGACGCTGTTGTGAACGGCTTCCGCCGCCGTCCGTCCCCAAGTGAAGGGGCCGTGGTTGGAGACGAGCACGCCCGGTGTGTGCAGGGGGTTGCGTTTTTCAAAGCATTCGAGGATCACGGCGCCGGTGTTTTTTTCGTAATCGGTTTCGACTTCGGGGGCGAGCATCGGGCGCGTGCAGGGCACCGGGCCGTGGAAATAATCGGCGTGCGTCGTGCCCATGACCGGGAGCGCCATGTTGGCCTGCGCCCAAGCGGTGGCGTGGCGGGAGTGCGTGTGGACGATTCCGCCGATGCCGGGGAACGCCTTGTATAACTCGATGTGCGTGGGTGTGTCCGAGGAGGGGTTGAGCGCGCCCTCCACGGTTTTGCCCTCAAGATCCACCACCACCATGTCGCCGGCGGTAAGCGCGTCGTATTCCACGCCGCTGGGTTTTATCACAACTAACCCGCGCTCGCGGTCTATCGCACTGGCGTTTCCCCAAGTGAAAATGACCAGCCCGTGTTTCACGAGGTCGAGATTTGCCTTAAGCACTTCTTCTTTGAGGTGTTCCAACATTTTTTGAATAAACTAGGAATGAGTTGAGGTGAGAATCGAGAGAGGCGTGGAATCGCTAAAACGCAAAAATAGAAAACTAAAAATAAAGAAAAGGAAAGAATAATTCTTATTTTTCTTGTTTTTTGCGAATGTTTCTTTCATTTGTCTGCTAAATAGCATGAAAAAGAAAAATTGATCGCGAGGAGACGCTCTTTCGTGTTCTGCCTCAAACAGAATATATTACCCATGAATAAAATACAAAACGCATTATCCCGCACAACCGACACCAAGGCGCTCATTATTGCCCGCGACGCGCTTCCCCAAACGGCGGAGATGTTCGCGGAGCTGTTTCCCGGCAGGCGCGCGCTTGTCATGGCGGACACAAACACTTATCCGATTGCCGGGCAAGCGGTTGTCGATTCGTTTCGACAGGCGGGGATTGGACAGGATGAGCCCGTTGTCTTTCAAGCACCGGAGCCACATGCGGAATGGACTTATGTTGAGAAACTTATGGGTATTCTCAATGCCACCGACGCGGTGCCCGTTGCCGTGGGTTCGGGTGTGATCAACGACCTCGTCAAGGTCGCCTCGCATCGTTGCGGGCGGCGTTACTTGTGCGTCGGCACGGCGGCCTCGATGGACGGCTACACGGCTTACGGGTCGTCGATTACTTACAAGGGCTCGAAGCAGGCTTTTGATTGTCCGGCGCCGCTTGGAATGCTTATCGACACCCGCGTGGTGGCCGCCGCGCCGAGCGACATGTCCGCTTCGGGATACGCCGATTTGCTGGCCAAGGTGCCCGCCGGCGCCGACTGGATTCTCGCCGACGCCATCGGAGCCGAGCCCATGAATAAGCCCGCTTTCGACATGGTGCAGGACGGGTTGCTGAATGCGTTGGGCGATCCGAAAGGTGTGAACGACGGACGGGAGGATCGCGTGGCGCCGCTCGTCGAGGGATTGTTGCTCGCCGGTTTTGCCATGCAGGCGCACCACTCCAGCCGTCCCGCGTCCGGCGCCGAGCACCAGTTCAGTCATCTGTGGGACATGGAGCACCACACTTTTAACGGGCAGGGTGTTTCGCACGGATTCAAGGTCGGCATCGGCACGCTCGCCTCGACCGCGTTTCACGAATTTTTGATCGCCGCGCCCGTCGGCGCGCTCGACATCGACGCGTGCGTCGCCGCCTGGCCGTCGTGGGACGAGACCGAAAAGGAAATCCGGCGCGTCTTCAACAACGACGAAAGTTTTCTCGGACGCTGTATCGGCGAAACGAAAGCCAAATACGCGACCCCAGTGGAATTGCGCGCGCAGTTGTCGGCGTTGCGGGAAAAATGGCCGGAGCTGAAACCCGCGCTCGAAAAACAAATACTGCCCTTCGCGGAGATAAAACGCCGCCTGCGCGAAGTGGGCGCGGCGCATGAGCCGGAGCAGATCGGCATTTCGCGCGCCAAGCTGCGCGAGACGTTCACCAAGGTGCCCTACATGCGGAGCCGCGTGAACGTGATCGACGTCGCCGTCCGATGCCGGTTTTTCGACGCCTGGCTCGACAGGCTCTTCGGCCCCGGCGGCGTGTGGGAGATCAAATGACCGCCGCATGAAAAATCGAGCCGAGCGGCCGACCATCCCCAACGGGGATGTGTCTCATAGCCCAAGGTTGGCGCGAGTTGCGAGCGCCTACCTTGGGTTTGATGAAAAAGAAAACACAACCCCGAGGGGGTTGTGTCTGCTGAAAATCCACGCCGGACACACCACAGGCCGCAACCCCGTTGGGGTTGGTTGTCTTTTCATTATTCCCGGGGTAGCTCGCCACGCTCGCAACCCCGGGCTATGAGACGGAAGCCCGTTGGGCTTCATGCAACGTCCCCTTTGTTTCGAAATTAATAATAATAGTCCGCCAACCCAAATAAGCCGAACAACCCAAAATGACCCCCGAGCAAAAACAGAGATTCAAATACTGGCAGACACGCACGCTGATAGGGACGATGTTTGGCTACGCGCTGTTCTATTTTGTGCGCAAAAACTTTTCGCTCGCCATGCCCGGCATCGAGGCCGACCTCGGCGTCACCAAAACCCAGCTCGGCATTTTCCTCACGCTCAACGGGCTGATCTACGGCGTCTCGCAACTCGTCAACGGGATGTTCGCGGACCGCAAAAACGCGCGCTGGTATATGTCGATCGGACTCCTCCTGTGCGCATCGGTGAACATATTTTTCGGCTTCGGGGCGGATGTCTCGGCGTTCCTCACGGGCGAGCACGACGGGGCGCGGTTCACCAGCACAATCGTGCTCTTTCTGGGCCTCATGTGGGTGCTCAACGGCATCTTGCAGGGCGCGGGATTTCCGCCATGCGCGCGATTGCTGACCCATTGGATTCCGCCAAGGGAGCTCGCCACAAAAATGTCGATTTGGAACACCTCGCACTCGGTGGGCGCGGGCCTGGTGGTCATCATGTGCGGCTACATCATGACCAACATGGGCGAGGGGCCGAATCACGTCGGGGCGTGGAGATGGTGCTTTTGGATTCCCGGGCTGATCGCGCTGGCGGGCTCGGCGGCGCTTTTCATGACGCTGCGCGACACGCCCGCGTCCGTCGGCTTGCCCGAACTGGAGGGCACCGAGGTCAGGAAAAACGCCACCAAAAAAGAACAGTCCGCCGAAACCAAGCTGCTGATTCGCAAAAAAGTGTTCGGCAATCCGATCATGTGGATTCTCGCGTTCGCCAATTTTTTTGTCTACATCGTGCGCTTCGCGGTGCTCGACTGGGGGCCGTTTCTCCTGAGCGATTCCAAGGGCGTGAGCCTCGCGCACGCGGGCTGGCTTGTCGCCATGTTCGAAATCGCGGGCATCGCGGGAATGCTTTTCGCGGGATACGCCACCGACCGGTGGCTCGGCGGCAGGGCGCACCGCACCTGCGTGTTCTGCATGCTGGGCACGGCCATTTTCATGGCGATATTCTGGCGACTCGAGCCGGGGATTCCCGTGTGGATTTATTACGCGACACTCTGCGCCGCCGGATTCTGCATCTACGGACCGCAGGCGCTCATCGGCATCGCGGCCGCGAACCAGGCGACCAAAAAAGCCGCGGCCACGGCCAACGGATTCAAGAGCATGTTCGGCTACGCGAGCACGATGATTTCGGGCGTGGGTTTCGGTTACGTGGCTCAGCACTACGGATGGAATTACACCTACCTGGCGCTGATCGTCGTCTCGTTCATCGGCATGGGCATCCTCATGCTGATGTGGAACACCAAGGCCGACGGCTACGGCGATCTGGAACGCATTGAAAACGCCGGAGCCGGCGAAAAAAGATAGGGAAAGAATCAAAATTGGAATAGCCGCAAAAAGGCGCAAAAGGCTCAAAAATAAAGAAATGCATTTTATGATATGAAATTTTTTCACGCCTCCTGCGCCTTTTTTCGGCTATTGGATTGCGAGATTTAATTTAGAACATTCTTTCAAGGACCCGGGAAAAAGGCATCGTCGTGATGTTAACCCGAAAGCAACCATCCCATGTTAAGCATCGCCGAAAGACATAAGTATATTCTCGACCTTCTCAACACGCACGGATTCGTGCGCGTCACGGACCTCGCGGAACGTCTCGGCATGACAAAAGTCACCATCCGCAACGACCTCAAGATGCTTGAGGGAAAAGGCATGCTCTACCGCATGCACGGCAGCGCCAGCAAAGCCAACCCGCACGTGAGCGACGTGAACGTGAAAGTGAAGGGGCAGTTGAACAGCGAAAAAAAGCGCCTGATCGGACTGGAGGCGGCGCGGCACATTTTGGAGGACGACTCGGTGATCATCGGCTCCGGCTCGACCGTCGAGGCCTTTGCCGCGGTGCTCAAGCCGGTGCGCCACCTGAACGTCGTCACGCTGTCGTTGCGCGTGTCCATGCTGCTATGCGAGCAGGAAAACATCGACGTGCTGCAACTCGGCGGCAACGTGAATCACAACTCGCTTTCCGTGCGCGGGGATTATTCCGCCTCCGGGCTCGCCAACCTCGTCTGCTCGAAATTGTTCATCGGCGTCGACGGACTGGACCTTGAATACGGCGTCACCGCCTCCACGGTGGAGGAGGCCACGCTCACGCAAAAGATGATGCAAGTGGCGTCCCAAGTGGTGGTGCTGGCGGACTCGTCGAAGTTCGGCAAACGAGGTTTCGGCCGCATCGGATCGCTTGAGGACATCGACATGCTCGTGACCGACGACGGCATCCCGGAGCATTTCAAAACCGCCCTGGAAGACGCCGGCGTGGACGTGCGCGTGGTGGCGGGCGAAAGGCCATTCGCCTAAAGGACCATTTTGCCGACTGCGGCAAATTAGTCTGGACTATTTTGCCACGTCCGGCAAAACGGTCTCATGTCACAGCGCCTCCGTTTTTACGATTCCCTGCTTGCATGGCATCTCAAAGAATATCGTCAGATGGCATTTGTCAGCGGTCCGAGGCAGGTTGGAAAAACGACCGTGTGCGAAGGCACAGCCGATGTTTGCTGGAATTGGGACAACACTGACGATCGACGCCTAATGTTGTCGGGGCCGTCCGTCATGGCGGATAAAATAGGCATTGATCAGTTGCGCGAGAAACCGCCGGTTGTGGCCTTTGACGAACTACACAAGTATTCGAAATGGAAAACACTGCTGAAGGGATTTTTTGATACATACGGAAAAAAAATAAAAGTGGTTGTTACGGGGAGCTCGCGTCTGGATGTTTTTCGACGGGGCGGCGACAGCCTCATGGGCAGATATTTGCTTTATCGAATGCATCCGTGGTCGGTCGCGGAATGTCTGCACACGGACATGCCGGCCAATCCTGTTCGTTTGCCAAAAAACGTAACCGATGCCGATTGGGATGCGCTGTGGGCGCATGGCGGATTTCCGGAGCCATTTCTTAAAAGAGACGCCCGTTTCACCAGACGGTGGAACACACTGCGGCAGGAGCAGCTTTCCAGGGAGGATCTGCGCGAGGTGAGCCAGTTGCAGGATTTGGGCACTGTCGAGGTGCTTGTCCAATTGCTGGCGGAACGTTCGTCGCAGCAACTCGTGTATGCCAACCTTGCCTCCGAGATCGGCGTTTCGGTGAACACAATAAAGCGTTGGGTCGATCTGCTCGGCCGGTTGCACTATGGATTTTTGGTGCGCCCTTGGTTCAAGAATATCAACAAGGCGTTGCGCAAGGAGCCCAAGTGGTTTTTGCGCGATTGGTCCGGCATTGAGGACGTTGGTGCGCGTGCGGAAACATTTGCCGCCTGTCACTTGCTTAAGGCGGTGGAGGGGTGGACCGACATGGGCTTGGGTCGCTTTGAATTATACTACTTGCGCGACAAAATGAAGCGGGAGGTCGACTTCCTCGTGACGCGCGATCGCAAGCCCTGGTTTTTGGCCGAGGTCAAACATTCGGAGACGACAATTTCTCCCGCACTTGGTTATTTTCAAAGGGAAACCAAGGCGGCGCACGCATTTCAGGTTGTCTTGGACATGCCGTATGTGAATGCGGATTGCTTCAAGGAATCCGCTCCCGTGGTTGTTCCGGCGCGCACATTGTTCAGCCAGCTTTTATAATAAAGGAAGAGTGGGTGTTGATAAAAACAGCTTCGTTTTTTGAATTTCTTGCTGCGTAGCGCCACTGGGCGCTGTTTTATTTGTAACATGTCAAAACTCATTGATGGTTCCGTTGCCAAACTTTCCTCGCTTCTCAAGCGCCCGCATTTGTTTCTCACGATTACCGAGCTCCTCGGCTGGGACGAGCAGGTCTATCTTCCCCCCGGCGGGGCGGAGCATCGCGCGGAGCAGCTTTCCGCGCTGGCCGAGGCGGCGCATGCGGCGGTGAGCGATCCGCGCATCGGTGAACAACTCGCCGCGCTCGAAAGTCCGGAGGCGTTCGAAAAACTGACCGCGCCCGAGCGCGCAATCATCCGTTGTGCGCGCCGCGATTATGACCGCGCGACAAAACTTCCCGCCGAATTTGTCCGCGAGAAAGCCGCGCAAACCAGTCGCGCTTATCATGCGTGGGCCGCCGCGCGCGAGAAATCGGACTTTGCCTCCTATGCGCCAATGCTGGAAAAAAACATCGAGCTTGTGCGGCGCGAAGCCGCGCATCTCGGGCATGGAGGCACAGGCGCCGAGGCTTACGATTACATGATCGACCAGCACGATCCCGGCATGAACGCGGCGGTGACCGAAAAGCTCTTCGATGAACTGAAAGCCGGCTTGGCGCCGCTCGTGCGCCGCATCACCGAGTCGCCGGTGAAAGCGCGGCCCGATCTTTTGCGCGGATTTCCCGTGGAGAAACAACACGCGTTTCTCCGCGATGTCACGGAGCGCATCGGGTTCGACTACAATCACGGCCGCATCGACATTTCGATCCATCCGTTTTGCTCGGGCACGGGCGACGACATCCGCATGACGACGCGCTACGACGAAAACAACCCGCTCGATTCGCTTTTCAGCGCGATCCATGAGGCAGGGCACGGCATTTACGAGCAGGGGTTGACCGCCGGCGTGCGCCACACCGCGCTCGGACAGGCCGCGGGCATGGGCGTGCATGAATCGCAAAGCCGCCTGTGGGAAAATCAAGTCGCCCGCAGCCGCGGTTTCTGGCGTTGGTTCGAGCCCAAGTTCCGCGCGGCGTTCCCCGAGCAGATGCGCGCGATTTCGTCGGACGAATTTTACCTCGCGGTCAACGCCGTGCAGCCAACGCTCATTCGCGTCGATGCCGACGAGGTCACATACAACCTGCACATCATTCTGCGCTTCGAACTGGAAAAGAAACTGTTTTCCGGCGAGCTCGCCATCGCCGACCTGCCGCGCGCGTGGAACGCCGCGTCGCGGGAGCTCCTCGGGCTTGAGCCGCAAAACGACCGCGAGGGCGTTTTGCAGGACGTGCATTGGAGCGCCGCGTCGTTTGGATATTTTCCGAGCTACTGCATTGGCAACATGGTGGCCGCGCAGCTTTGGTATTCCGCGCTGGCCGAGCGTCCCGCGCTCGAGGATGATTTTGCCCGGGGGGATTTTTCGTGGATGTTGAAATGGCTGCGCGAAAAAATCCACTCGCAAGGCAAGCAACACGACACGCTCGAACTCGTGCGCCACGCAACCGGCGGCGAGCTTTCGCCTAAATGGCTGCTGCGTTATTTGGAGGAGCGTTACGCGCCGCTGTATCTAAAGTGACACCGGCGTTTCCATCGGGTCGCCTGTTTTAAAAATCCATGCTCATCGACACGCACACACATCTCGAATCCTTCCACCGCAAGGGAACGCTTGACGCCGCGCTGGCGAACGCGCGCGAGGCCGGGCTTTCCGCCATGATCACCATCGGCACCTCGACCGACGACTGGGCGCTCTACCGTTCGCTCGCCGCCGCGCATCGCGGGTTTGTGCATTATTCGGCCGGGCTGCATCCGTGCTCGGTCGATGAGAACTGGGAGCGGGAGGTTTCGCAGATCGGGCAATTCTGGACGCGCCATGAAAACGATCCGCTTCCCGTCGCGCTCGGCGAGTGCGGGCTCGACCGCTTTCATCTTCCGAAAAACGACGAGGCGCTCGCCAACCGGATTTTCGCGTGGCAGCGCGCCGCGTTTGCCGCGCAGCTCGAAATCGCCCGCAGTCTTGCGTGCCCGGTCGTGATTCATTCGCGCGGCGCGTTTGACGAATGCGTGCGGATGATCGACGAAAGCGGCGTTGATTGGACTCGCGTGGTGTTTCACTGCTTTGTCGAGGGCGCGCCGCAAATGCGCGAGCTCATGCAACGCGGCGGGCGGGGCTCGTTCACCGGCGTGCTCACCTACAAGAGCGCGGAAATTGTGCGCGAAGCCGCGCGCGAGCAGGGGCTTTCGCGCTTCATGGTCGAGACGGACGCGCCCTATCTCACGCCCGAGCCGCACCGTGGAAAACCCAACGAGCCCGCCTTCGTGCGGCACACGGCGGAATACGCGGCGGGAAAAGTTTTCAACGTTTCCGCGGAGGAACTGGCCGGCGTGAGCACGCAAAACGCCCGCTCGTTTTTTGGCATTTGATGCTTTTTGATAAGATTGCCGCATGTCCCTATTCTCCAAACTCGTGGCCGAGGCCGAAAAAACCGTTGCGAAGGCGCAACGCAAGCTGCCGCCCGATGTCGCGAAGTATGCCGCCGATTTGCCGGTCGTGTATCACGACTGGCCTGGCGAGGAGATTTTGGACGACGAGTTTGAGCCGGACATCCTCGGCCTGTTCGTGGGCGATCCGCTCGGTGTCGAACCGGGGCTGGGCAATGTCGCGCCCGCCCAGGTGCTTTTGTTTTTGGAGAGCATCTATGATTACGCGGAGGGCGACATGGCGATTTTTCGCGACGAGGTGCGTCTCACCTATTTGCACGAACTCGGGCACTACCTCGGTTGGGACGAGGACGACCTCGAGGCGCGCGGACTGGAATGACCGCCCCGAAACCATTCCCACAAAAACACTGGAATCGCGCGCGCGCGCCCCGCATAGTGCGGTCACGATGAGCCATCATCCATCAACACAAGATTCGCCGCCGTCCGCGCCGCACGCCATTGAGGGCGTTTGGGTTGCCGTGCGCCTCGAATACGCCGGCGAGGCCGCGCCCGACATGGTGCTTGAAAAAACGGAAGTCATTTTTCGCAACGGCAACTACACCGTGCGCTTTGGCGGCGAGACGTCATTCGACGGCACATACTCGCTCACGGAAACACACATTCTCATTGAGGGCCGCCGCGCGTCCGACAAAAATTCGATGACCCTCCGCGGCATCTACCAGCTCGTCGGCAACCGCCTCCGCACCTGCCTCGGCATGGACGGCGTCGCCCCGGAAACCTTCGCGACCAAACCCGGCTCGCAACACTACCTCGGCACCTACCGCCGCATCTCATGAAACGCAACCGCACCGCCATCGCCCGCTCGCTCATCAAACGGCTCGCTTGGGACGAGCTCGACCCCGCGTATCTGCGCCGCCTGGTCGAAATCGCCCGCGACGAAGATCTCGCCGGACTCGGCCTGCGCGCCCGTCCGCGCAAAACCGGTGATCGTTCCACGGGCAGCATCGCCGCCGCGCCGCGCGCTGCCGCCGCAAATCTCGTCGCCCGCCAGGAGCTCGTCGCATGCGGACTTCCGCTCCTGCCCGTCATACTCGCCGCCTATGGCTCCGGCGTTTCCGTCCAGCTTCGCGCCAGGGACGGTAGCCGCATCCGCCCCGGCGGCACGCTCGCCACGCTCTCCGGCGATCCGCGCGCGCTCCTCGCCGCCGAACGCATCATCCTCAATTTTCTCCAGCGACTCTCCGGCGTCGCCACGCAAACCCGGCTCTATGCGGACGCCCTCGGCAAGTCGCGCACCCGGCTTTTGGACACGCGCAAAACCACGCCCGGCTACCGCATGCTCGAAAAATACGCAGTCGCTTGCGGGGGCGGCTGGAACCACCGGCTCGGCCTCTTCGACCGCGTCATGCTGAAGGACAACCACCTCGCGCTCCTCGGCTCCAACGACGGGCTCGCCGCCGCCGTCGCCCGCGCAAAGAAAACCGGCCTTCCCGTCGAAGTGGAAGTTGACCGTCTCGACCAAATCCCGCCCGTGCTCGACGCCGGCGCCGACGTCATCCTCCTCGACAACTTCACCCCCGCCATGCTCAAGCGTGCGGTCGCCCTTGTCGGCAGGCGCGCATTCACCGAGGCCAGTGGCGGCATCACCTTGAAAACACTTCCCAAACTCGCCGCGCTCGGACTCGACTTCGTATCCACCGGCGCGCTCGTCCACCAAAGCATCTGGGTCGATATCGGCCTCGATTGGAAAAGCTGAAAAAGCAATTCTCGCAATGCCCGGTCACAACCTTGAAACCAGCATCCTCCGCGCGCTTCTCGAAGACCGCGCGCGCTTCATTTCGGGCGAGCAGCTTGCCGAGAATCTCGGCATCACGCGCGTCGCGGTTTGGCAGCATCTGCAAAAACTCCGCGCCGAGGGATTCGATTTCGAGGCGATTCGCAACGTCGGCTACCGCATCGCGAGCCTTCCCGAGTCGCCCCATGCCGCGCTTCTGCGCATCCTAGTCGGCCCGCGCAAACACACGCCGGCCATCATCGTTCACGAAACGCTCGACAGCACCAACGACGAGGCCACGCGCCAGCTCGCCGCAAATTGCCCCGCGCCATTCATCGTGATTTCCCGCGCCCAAACCAAGGGACGCGGACGTTTCGGACGCCCCTGGCACAGCAGGGAAAACGGCAATCTTTACATCACCTTCGCCTTTCGTCCGCGCGCCACTCCTTCGCACATGCAAACCTTCACGCTCTGGATGGGCGTCAACATTTGCGATCTCGTCACGGCGCATGTGAAAAATACTCCCGGCATCAAATGGCCCAACGACCTTCTTTTCGGCACTCGCAAGGCCGGCGGCATGCTCACGGAGGCCCGCATCGATGCCGACCAGATACGCGACCTCATCTTCGGCCTCGGCCTTAACATCAACAGCGCGCCCGCCGGCTGGCCCGCCGAGCTTCGGCCCGTTGCGACTTCGCTCATTGAGCAAAACGACGGCGCCCCGCTCGACATGAACATCTTCACCGCCGCGCTCATCACGCGCATTCTCGACGCCTACGAGCAATTCATCGACGAACCCGAGGCCACGGCGGCGACCCTCGCCGCGCTTTGGAAAAAACACGATCTCCTGCGCGGCAAACCCATCACCATTCTCTCCGGCAACGAACGCCTCACCGGTATCGCCGGCGGCATCGACCCCGAAGGCTCGCTCATCCTGAAACCCGAATCCGGCCGCCCCCAAAAAGTCCGCGCCGGGGAAGTCACAATTGAGAAAAATTCCAAATCCCAATATCCAAATTCCAAAGAAATCCCAAAAAACAAAACCCCATGAAACCCCCGCCGGAAAATTTGGAAGCACGCACTGCCGAGTTTGCCGCAAACATCAGGTCGTTTGCGAGAAAACTTCCGCGAACCATTTCAAACATGGAGGACGTGAAACAGCTCGTCAGGGCGTCCGGCTCCGTTGCCGCCAATTGCATTGAAGCCAACGAATCCCTTGGTGAAAAAGACAAGCTGCTTCACTTTCAAATCAGCCGAAAAGAAGCCAAGGAATGCGGACTTTGGCTGCGACTTGTTCATATCGGTGAAGCCGCGGCGCTGGATAAGCAAAGAAATATTCTCGCGCAAGAATCTCATGAGCTGCGTTTCATTTTGTCCGCTATCATTAAAAAACTGGAATAGTCATTTTTGAGGTTTTGAATTTCGTGATTTGAGATTTTTTTGAAATTTGGGCGTTGGGATTTGGAATTTTTCATCAAGCTTACACACACACTGCAGATGTTATTTTGCATAGACATTGGCAACACCCACACGCACTACGGCGTCGTAGCCGAAGGCGACGGCGCGCGCGCGCAATACGACACGCCCACGCGCACCCTTGAGGACCCCGCCAGCGGCATCGGTCCGAAAATCGCCGATCTCCTCGCGCGCCAGCCCGGAATCATCGGGCTCGCTTACTGCTCCGTCGTTCCCGCCGCCACCGAGGCGCTCCGCCGCGTCCTCGCGCGCGACAAGTTTTCGCTTCCCGCGCTCCACCTCACGCACGACAAAAAACTCGGCGTCCCCATCACTTACCCGCGCCCGGGGGAAATCGGGCAGGATCGCCTCGCCAATGCCGCCGCCGCGCGCCTTCTCGGCGAGCTCCCCGCCGTCGTTATCGACATGGGCACGGCGGTCACATTCGACATCATCACCCGCGCGCACGGATACGAGGGCGGCATCATCGCCCCCGGCGTCGAGCTCATGCGCCGTTATCTCCACGAGCAAACCGCGCAACTCCCCCTCCTCGACGAATCAATCGACGTCACCCGCGCCGTCGGCCAGTCCACAATCGAGGCCATGCGCATCGGCACCGTGCTTGGTTTTGGTGGAATGATCCAGGCGCTCCTCGACACCGTGATCGCCGACCTTGCCAGGCGCGGCGAAACAAACCCGCGCATTTACAGCACCGGCGGTTCCGCCGCCCTCTTGCGCGACCGGCTCAAAACTCCCTTCGAGGTTGTCCCCGATCTCACGCTCCGCGGCCTCGCGGCCGCGTGGAAACTCAACCATGAATAAGACAAGAGGCCAGAGTGCCGGAGACCAGAAAACCAGGGGCCAAACCTCCGGCCTCCCTCCTCTTTTCCCCGGCATCCTCACCCAGGTGGCGTTTGAAAAACTTGCAGCCCGCTACAAGCGCGCGCACGGTCTCGATCTCGCCGCCATCGACTCCGCCGGCAAGGTTCTCGCCGGTCGTATCCATTGCACGGATACAAAAACCGCCCGCGCCGCCGGTCCCTCAGCCCTTCAGCCTTTCAGTCATTCAGCCTTTTTCAACCAGGCGCTCGAGGAAACTCTCCGCTGGGGCGAGCCCTGCATCATGTGCTGCCCTTGTGGAAACGCGCTCTGGGCCGTGCCCGTGATGCGCAACCAGCAAACGCTCGGCGGGCTTCTCGTTGCCGGCGTCCCCCTTGAGCCCGACGGCTCCGCCGGCGAGCTTGACCGCAGCCTGCTCTCGGCCAGTCACGGCCTCCTCAATCTTGCCGCGCGGGAAAACCTCACCAACACCGCGCTCCTTGAGCAAAACCGCCTTGCGGCGCGCCGCGAGTCGGGTCGCGCCGAGGCCCTGCACGATCTCAAGGAACGCCTCTACGACGAAATCCGCAGCGCCTATCTTCACGAGGAACCCGCGCTCCTCGCCGCCATCCAGCGCGGCGAGCGCGCCGAGGCGCGCGGCATCATCAACCGCATACTCACGGCCATCTACGCGCGCGGCGCCGGACGTCGCAGCCTGCTCAAAACCCTCTCGCTCGAACTCGTCGTCATGATGGCCCGCGCCGCGGTGCAAGCCGGCGCCGAACCCGAAAAAGTCCTCGGCCTCAACTACCGTTCGCTCACCGAGCTCGCCGACGTGCATTCACAGGAGGACCTTTCGCGCTGGCTCTGCGACATGCTCGAGCAGCTCATCGACGCGATGGGCGCGCCCGCCGCGCACCCCAACGCCGTGCAGCTCGCCCGCGCCGTCGCCCACATCGAGCAACACTACGCCAACGACCTCACACGCGACGAAGTTGCCCGCGCCGCCGGTCTTTCCCCCGGGCATTTTTCGCACCTCATGCGCGAGCACGCCGGGGCCACCTTTACCGGGCTGCTCCTCCGCATCCGCCTCGACAACGCCCGCCGCCGCCTCGCCCGTGAAAACGCCCCTGTCGCCGAAATCGCCCAATCCTGCGGTTTCAGCGACCAAAGTTATTTCACCCGCGTCTTCAAAAAAGCCTTCAGTGAAACCCCCGCCGCCTACCGCCAGCGCACCCGTGGCGCGGTTTTGTAGCACAGTTGCCAGCCCTCGGGGCTGGGGATGATTGACGCGACCAGAGGCTTCGTCCTACAAAAACCTTAAAATCTAGCGAACGGTTATCCCGGCTTGGATTTGTTTGGCGTTTTGCCGAGCTTGCTTGATCGATTTTTTAGGAAGGTCTTTCTCAAGCCTTTTGATAAGGGCATTAGCCTTGGCTTCAAGTGAGTCAGTGAGTTCTTTTTGGTTCGCTTTGACTGTATAAAGCCAGGCGAGCGCTTCGACCTCATCCTTGTCGATGCCTTCGCCATCATAGTATGCAACGGCAAGCTGAAACTGCGCTTCTCCATGACCTTGTGCGGCAGCCTTTTGATACAATTTGAACGCTGCGGGCAGATCCTTGGGTGTGCCCGCACCATGGTAATGCATGGTGGCAAGGTTGTATTGTCCCTTGGAGTCGCCTTGTTCAGCCGCCTTTTGAAACCACTTGACTGCAGCAGGGAGGTTTTGGGGTGTTCCTTCGCCAGCGCGATACATAAGCGCGAGGCTGTGTTGCGCCCACGCATTTCCTTGTTCAGCTGCCTTTTGATACCATTTGAACGCGGACGGGAGATCTTTTGATGTGCCTTGCCCCATTTTATACATGTAGGCGAGGTTGTATTGAGCGTTTACATGCCCCTGTTCAGCCGCAGTTTGGAAGTATTTGAATGCGGTGGATATGTCCTTGGGCGTGCCTCGCATTAAATGCGCAAGGCCAAGATTGTATTGTTCTTTTGCGTCCGACTTTTTTTCTGGTTCATCCAGCGCCTTTTCAACCGCCTCGGAAAGCGCATTCCATTTGGTTTTTAGCTCTTCGGAGTCTTGAAAAAGCGCCCTATACGCCGTCAAAAGCTCCTTCGTTTTTTTGTAATCTTTTTTGAAGTAATAATTTTCCACTATCAGCATGTATATCTGTGGATTGAGTTTTTCTTTTTTAATATATATATTTTCTGCAATTTTTAAGGTCTCAATTGAATCATCAAATTTTGCCTGTCCTCTTTGGACAATGGCGAGCAACACAAGCGCCTGCTCATTCTCGGGGTTATCCTTAAGCTCAAGTTCAAGCTCGGAGATGACTTGGTTTGCCGCAGACGGCCCTTTTGCATAAAGCTCGAGAGCCTTGTCGAAATGTCGTCCTGCAAACGCAAGCGGGCTGAGAAATGTGAATAATATCAATATATATTTTTTCATCTTTTGAAATGGGTATAAAAAAGCGAAAGGACGTTCGCGTCGCTGTTTCTAATTTTTAGAAACGCTTAGTGATGCTGTAAAAAACAGTTGAACGGTCAATCGAGATTCATCGTTTGCCAAAACGGATAGTGCAATCTGCGCAATGGGCGCGACATTGAGTGGAAGACTGGCGGAAGCCCCGCGCTGTCGAAAACCTCGCAACACGGCGTGCCGATGATGTTTTGCCCCGCCCTATGGCGTTATGAAACGCCGCCCGCCACTCCGGTTTCGCTCATCTTGCAATTGTCACTTCACCTTCGCCAATTGCCTTTTCACCCATTCCGCTTCGTCGGTCATGTCGTGCTTGCGATAAACGGCCTCCAGTTTGCGGTAGCGTTTCACGGGGTCAAAGCGGATCACCTCGCGCAGTTTTCGGAGGCAGATTATGCACGCATGCTGTGGCTGCCGGTCCGCCTCGGCCAACGTGTTCGAGCCGTTTATCAGGCATTGATAATAAACGCAGTGCCACAATCCAAACATGTGGGCGATCTCATGCGCGAGTGTGTGACAGCTTCGCCACAACATCCGCTTTCCGAAGTCCGCCGGACGTCCCGTCATTCCGATGCCGAGGAACGCGGGATCATGCCTCGCGAAACTGAACACGCCCACGCGTTCCCTCAGTGACGCCTGCCCGAACACAAAATTCCACGACGCCTGCGGATACAAATCAGTCATTGTCACCCCGATCATGCAGTAGGCGTCCTTTGGCAGCAATTCGCGCAAAAACGCCATGATGCTTCCCGTGAGAATCTGCCGTTTCCCGCTGTATTTGTTGATGCGCGGCGAGAACAACTCCTCCGCAGGCTCGAAAACCGGAAGCACTCGCACCTCCATTTGAAAAAACACCGCCGCATATTCGCGCAACGCCTCCAGCGACGGGCTCGCTTCCTCCTCGAATTTTCCGATCGGAAAAAGATAAATCACGCGGCGCGCGTTGTCGGGCCGGTTGGCGTTGCTCCGCTTGTAATCCGGAAAAGTTTGCCCGCGTTCCTTGTGGCGCGACAGCCAGTCACTCGGCCCCGGCTTTGCAATAACCTCAAAGTCCGCATCCGCCGCGAGCAGTTTTCGAAACGGTTCGGACTCGTCCGAAACATCACCCAGCGCTCGTGCGCGCGCCTCCTCCGACGGCGCGACAAATTCCGCGCCGCATGTTTTCACTGGCAAAACTATCAGGGCCAAAACAACGCACAGGCGCAGGGGTATGTTCATGTTTCGCATGAAACTGTTTTTTTCCGGGAAATAAAGCGCAATGGACTGCCTGAAAAAACATCGCCGCATCCATGTTGTTGATTGCTCCTCTTTGGGACCCGATATTGCGGGTATGTGTTGAAGCGCACTTGACGCTATCAGCTTGTGGAGAGCATAAATTCATGCGCGATCTAAACTCCAACAAATCCCACCTCCATATTATGAGAAAGTGCCTCATTGTCTTGTTACTCACCAGCGTAGCCCTGCTCAGCGGCTGTGTTACCGGTCGGCGTTCGGTTTCCCTTGGCGTTCCTCAGGTCACTCCGGGGGCCGTTGACAGGGGTGCCATCCAGATCACTTCGGTTGCGGACAATCGCGAATTTCAAAACAACCCGCTTGATGCGTCAGTGCCCTCAATCAACGGCGATGTCTCGACCATGACGCCCGAACAAAAATCAAAAATGATCGGACGCCAGCGCAACGGTTTTGGAAAAGCGATGGGCGACATCGCCCTGGCCAACAACGAATCCGTCCCACAGCGCGCCCAGGCCCTTGTCGAGGCCGCGCTCAAAAAACGCGGTTATAAAATCGCAACCGATGGCTCCGCGCCCGTGACCGCGTCGGTTTCGGTCGATGAATTTTGGGCGTGGTTCACGCCGGGAATGTGGACGATTTCCTTCGAGGCCAAAGTCGTCTGCACGATTACGCTCACAAGGGCGGGCTCGCCCGCAAGCGTCACCATACGCGGCCATGGTATGAACAAGGGCCAGGTTGCAAGTGATGAAAACTGGCAGCGCGCCTATGATCGCGCCTTTGCGGATTTCCTCGAGAAGTTCGACAAGGAACTCGACACCACGCCATTCTGACGCGCGATCAGATCGCCCGTGTTTTTATCTTAGCAGCGTGATCTCGCGTCGCGCGGCGGCGATCCGCTCGTCGATTCCCGCGCCGGGAAATTTTTCCGCCGTCAACTCCAGCAACTGCCGCGCATACTGCCACGCGCCGCGCGCCAGCGCCTGTTGCTCCTTGTAAACATACACCCGCGCCATTTCCGACAGCAGGTCGGCTTGCAGCAGGCATTTTGCGCGCGCCTCGTCCGCCGCCTCGCCTAATGTCAGCGCGCGAAACTGCTCCTCCGGCGCGAGTCCCATGAACAACGCCGCCTTGCGCCCGAACAAGCGTTCCTGCGCCTGCAGGATCGCCATCATCGCGTCATCAGGCCGCTCCGCCTCGCGCAGCCGCACAACTTGCGAAAGAAATTCCCGCAGTTGGTCGAGAAGCCGCAAAATATAATCGCGCTGGAGGCTCATGCAAAAAACGTATCCCAAATGAAACGCCCGCTGCCAAGCCGCATTGTGCGCGGCCGCAATCCCCCGCCATGCGCCCTCCCTGTTCGCTCCGCGCTTGGCACGCCGCGCCGCCCTGTGTTTCATGTTTTGTTTCACATGAAAAAGCCCGCCGCCACGCCCGCGAAAAACGCGCCCATCCTCGACGTCTCCGGCCTGCGCCTTGAGCGCGGGCAAACCGTCATTCTCGACGATATAACATGGCGCGTCGCGCGCGGACAGCACTGGGTTATCCTCGGCCCCAACGGTTGCGGCAAAACTTCGCTGCTGCGCGCGCTCACCGGATACATCTCGCCCACCGCGGGCGACGTTTCCGTGCTCGGCCACACCTACGGCGAGTGCGACTGGCGCGACCTGCGCCTGCAAATCGGCATTGTCACCACCTCGCTCCAAGCCTCGATTCCGCCCGCCGAGCCCGCCATCGAAACCGTGATCAGCGGCAAATACGCGCAGCTTGACCTTTGGATAAAAAACACCCGCGCCGACGAGACCGCCGCGCTCAAGCTTCTCCGCTTCGCCGGCATCGGGCACCTTGCGCGCCGCGAATGGCTCCACCTTTCGCAGGGCGAGCGCCAGCGCATCCTCATCGCGCGCGCGCTCATGGCCAACCCGCGCCTGCTCATCCTCGACGAGCCCTGCTCCGGGCTCGACCCCGTGGCGCGCGAACACTTTCTCGCTTTCATCGAAAAGCTCGCCCGCCGGCGCGCCTGCCCGGCGCTCGTCCTTGTCACGCATCACGTCGAGGAAATCACACCCGCCATCACGCACGCGCTCGTGCTTCGCGCCGGAAAAATCGTCGCGCAAGGCCCGCTCGCCACGGCGCTCACCGGCAAAACGCTTTCCGCCTCATTCGACTCGCCCATCCGCCTCACCCGGCGCGCAAACCGCCTCGGGTTGCAATTCGCCGGACGCGGAAAGAACAGCGTGTTTTAAAACCGCCGTGCCGGCGGCCGGCATGAATCGGCCCGGAACGGCTTGTGTTAAAATTTGTGGCGCGGCGTTTTTTGCCGCTCACAACAGGTCGCGGTCGATTTTGTTTTCGAGGATGCGGCTTATGTGTTTGCGCAGCACCTTTTCCTTGCCCTTGAAACCGGGCATGAGCGCGAGCCAGCTGTAAACTTCCTCGCACAAATGTTTCGGCATGCGCGGTTTTGTTTTGATCGCGCGGTCGAGCGCGCGCACGCACGCCTGCGCGATTTGCTCGCACATCAACTGCGCGTAAACCGAGCTGTGCTGCCCCGCGAGCCGCACGATCTCGTCGATCGCCGCGATGCGCCGGCGTTTCATCGACGTTTTGTAAAGGCCGGGGCTGTCGACAACCACCTTTACGGTGCGCGGGAAAAATCCGGCCATCGCCGTCCATGCGTCGCCGCGCGTGTCACTGCGCAAAACGACGGCGGGAATGTCCGCAAACTTCGCGATCATGAACGCGGCGAGCGTGTCCGAATCGACCGCGGTTCCCTCGAAATTAAAAAGCGCGAGGTCGCACTCGAGCAGCTCCTTGATGTCGCGGTCGCGGGCCGCGCGGCTCGATGATTTTCCGTGCTCGATGTTTTGCGGGAGCACGCACAAAAACCGCCCGTGCGACTTTTCATAAATCGCCTCCGCGAGATACGCGTTTCCAATGAGGTGTTTCTGGGAAAAG
The DNA here is from genome assembly GCF_029504805.1 of Ereboglobus sp. PH5-5. Lineage (NCBI taxonomy): Bacteria > Pseudomonadati > Verrucomicrobiota > Opitutia > Opitutales > Opitutaceae > Ereboglobus > Ereboglobus sp. PH5-5. The sequence continues at coordinate 45,865 of NZ_JAQFIT010000015.1, forward strand.
AGCTCGCCGGAAAAATAAACCGTGTGGTGCTTCTGCTTGTGTTTCATTCCGTGGTGTAATGCGAAACACGTAGCGAAATCGCGGCGAAATCCAATGGAAAACGCAGGGTCGGGATTCGGGCGCCGCGCCGCGGGCGAAAACCCGCCGGCATCATTTCGCTCGTCACGTTTCCGTTTTCGACTTCTGTTTTGTCCCATGGCTTCCGCTCCCGAACCCAACAAAGGCCTCGGCTATATCAGCAACGCGCTCACCGCGCCGGTGACGGCGGCGGAGTCGGCGTTGCGCCCGTTGTCGTTCGATGATTTTGCGGGCCAGCCGAAAACCGTGGAGCGGTTGAAGGTGATGACGGATGCCGCTCGCCGGCGGGGCGATCCGCTCAACCATATTTTGATCAGCGGGCCCCCGGGTCTGGGCAAGACGACGCTGTGTTTCATCCTCGGGCACGAGATGGGGAAAAATGTGCGCGTGACCTCCGGCCCCGTTGTCGAGAAGGCGGGCGACCTGGCGGGGCTGCTCACCAATTTGGAGGAGGGCGACATTTTGTTCATCGACGAAATTCACCGCATCCCGAAGGCGGTCGAGGAGTATTTGTATTCGGCGATGGAGGACTTCCGTCTCGACATCATGATCGACCAGGGGCCGAACGCGCGCAGCGTGCGCCTGTCGATTCCGAAGTTCACGCTTGTGGGCGCGACGACGCGCGCGGGTCTGCTCACCGCGCCGCTGCGCTCGCGTTTCACGCTGCAAACGCGGCTCGATTATTACGGCGTGCCCACGCTCACCGGAATCATCAAGCGCAGTTGCGGCCTGTTGGGCGTGCGCATTGAGGAAACCGGCGCGAGGGAAATCGCGATGCGCTGCCGCGGCACGCCGCGCGTGGCGAACAACCTGATCAACTTCGTGCGCGACTATGCGCAGGAGCGAACCAAGACCGGCGTGATCACGCGCGAGGTCGCGGCGGCGGCGCTGGAACTGCTCGAAATCGACGCGACCGGCCTCGACGAAATGGACAAGCGCATGTTGCGCATCATCGCGGAGAACTATCGCGGCGGCCCGGTCGGCATGAGCACGATCGCAGTCGCCGTGGGCGAGGAATCCGAAACGCTCGAGGAAGTGCACGAGCCGTTTCTAATCCAGGAAGGCTACCTGCAGCGCACGCCGCAGGGCCGTATGATCACGCCGAAAGGTTATCACGCGATCGGTTTGAAGGCGGCGGTTGGCGCGCAGGACGAGTTGTTGTAGAACAAGGCGCGCCGCCGGGCGCGCTCCCGCTTATTTCGCCGTCGTCCAGATGCGCAGGGATGAAAGCAGAAAACTTTCCAGCGCGGCGGATTCGTTCATGTTCACCCGCAGGAGGCCGGTGGCGTGCTCGAGCTTGGCAACGGCCTCGGTGAGCGCGCGGCTTGCCTTGGGGTTTTCGGCAACGATTGCCGGCACGGCAAAGTCGCGCGTGGCCTGTTCGATTTCGATGAAAAGACGCGTGCGCAGGTCGTTGGCGATGCCGGTTTCAATGGCGATTTGCTCGGCCTCGCCGATGTCCGCGGGGAGATTCTCCTTTTGTTTTTTCCAAATCTCGTCGGTTGCGAATTCGAGAATCACGCCGAAGCGCGAGACCAATCCATAGACGGTGAAGATGCTGTCGGCGACATCGCGCCTTTCCATTTTGGGGCCGGCAAGACGCGCGAGCCACGCCTTGTAGTCGGCGAGCCACGCGCCCCAGCCGTCGGGCGAATAGGCGGCGGGGATGCTCGGGAAGCGGAAGTTGAGGCAGCGGCTGCGGATCGTGGGAAGCAGCGAATAGGGGCGCGTGGTGAGGAGAATGATCGTGGTGTTGGCGGGCGGCTCCTCGAGCGTTTTCAGGAAGATGTTTGCCGAGGCGGGGTTCATGCGGTCGCACTCGTAAATGATGGCGGTTTTCTTGACCGAAACATTTGGCGAAACCTGCACTTTTCCGATGAGCGCGCGCGTGGCGTCGGCGCCGATCTGGCGGACTTTTCCCGCGGGGCGCAGCGTGAAACAATCCGGATGGTTCGCGGGCGCAAAATAGGCGGAGGAGGCGTGTGTGTTGAGAATGCGGTCGGCGGTGCAATCGGCGATGCTGGCGAGGATTTCGATGTCGTCACCGGAAAGGAGCAGGCTGTGCGAGAGGCGTCCGGTCTGGATGGCCTGCTCGATCACGGCGATCGACGGTGAGTCGGCGAGCGCGGCGGGCCATTGGGTTTTGGGTGCGATGACATCGGACATGAGTGAAATTAAGAATTAAAAATTAAGAATTAAGAAAGCAGAAAGACTCGCGGCGGCCCGGCTACATCAGGCTCACCGGATCGACGTCGAGCACTTGGATCATGTCGTCGGGCCAGGCAAAATCCTGGCGCAATTTCGCGATCTCCGCCACGACTTTTGTCACTTGCGCCGTGAAATACCAGAGTTGGTAGCGGTATTCGTCCTTTATCTTTTCAATTGGCGAGGGCGCGGGGCCGCGCAGCTCGACTTTGTCGCCGAGAGTCTGCTCGATTTTTCGTGCCCATTGCTCGGCGAAAAACTGCAGCTTTTCGGGATTCGGCCCGCGAAACACATGCTGGATCAGGTGCCGGTAGGGAGGGTAGAGGAATTGTTCGCGCATCCTTAACTCGCCCGCCGCGAATCCGGCGAAGTCCGCGTGGCGCGAAAACTGGATTGCCTCGGACTGCGGTGTGAAGGTCTGCACAACCACCTCGCCCGCGCGGTCTCCGCGCCCGGCGCGCCCGGCCACCTGCACGAGAAGCTGGAATGTGCGCTCGTTCGCGCGGAAGTCCGGCACGTGCATCGAGATGTCCGCGTCGACCAGGCCGACGAGCGTGACGTTCGGGAAATCGAGCCCCTTGCCGATCATCTGCGTGCCCACGAGCACGTCGATCTTGCCCGAGCGGAATTGAGCGAGCACCTCGCGAAAACGGTTTTTGCGCGACATTGTGTCCGTATCCATTCTTTCAATACGAGCATGCGGAAGCACATGGCGCACGGCCTCCTCGACGCGCTGCGTGCCGAGGCCGCGCCAGCGGATTTTGAGCGAGCCGCATTTCGGGCAGCGAAGGGGCGCGGGGCGTTCCGCGCCGCAAAGATGGCAGCGCAGTTGCTCGTCGTGGCGGTGATACGTCATCGCGATGCTGCAATGCTCGCACGCCTCGACGTGTCCGCACTCGGAGCAAAGCATGCTCGATGAATAGCCGCGGCGGTTGATGAAGAGGATCGTCTGCTCGCGCTTCTCGAATCGATCCCGCATCGCGCCCACGAGCTGGCGCGAGAGCGTGGTCATGCCGCGCGTGCGCATGATCTCGATGCGCATGTCGACGATGTCGATGTCGGGCAGCTTGCGCGAGTCGATGCGCCGCGGGAGTTGCAGCAGGCGGTAGCGCCCGTTTTGCGCGTTGAAAAATGACTCGAGCGACGGCGTCGCGGAGCCGAGCAGGCAGTGCGCGCCGGCGAGCTTGGCGCGCATCACCGCGACATCGCGTCCGTGGTAGCGCGGTGTCTCGTCCTGCTTGTAGGCGGGCTCGTGCTCCTCGTCCACGACGATGAGCCGCAGGTTTTGCACGGGTGCAAAAATCGCCGAGCGCGCGCCGACCACGATGCGCTTCTCGCCCGTCGCCAGCGCGAGCCAGCCGTCGAGCCGCTCGCCGTCGGAGAGGTGGCTGTGCCAGACCACCGCGCCGTGGTGCGGGATGAGCGCGTTGAGCCGTCCGCGCAGGCGCGCCACGGTTTGCGGCGTGAGCGCGACCTCGGGCACGAGAAAAATCACGCCGCCGCCCGCCTCGAGCACGTCGTGGATCGCGTGCAGGTAAATCTCCGTCTTGCCCGAGCCGGTGACGCCGTGCAGCAGCGACACGCCGAATTTCCCCTCTCGCAACGATGCCGCGAGCGCATCGGACGCCGCGCGCTGCTCGTCGTTGAGCGCGGGAGGATGCGCGGCGACGATTTCGCCGGCGGCCCAGTCGTCGTCGTAGGCGATGCGCTCGACGCGGCGCTCCTCCTCGCGAATAATGCCGCGTTTGACGAGCGCGTTGGAAACCGCGGCGGTGATGCCGAGGCGCGAAAGCACGAGCGACTTGCGCTGCGGCTTGAATTGCTGCGCGAGAAACGCGTAGAGCTTGGCCTGCTGCGGCGCGCGGCGGTTGAGTGTTTCGAGCTCCGGCACGTCGAGCCGGCGAACGAGCGCGAGTTGTTTTTCGGTTTTCAGCCCCGCGCCGTTGCGCACGGAGGCGGGCAGCATCGTTTCGATGATCGCGTCGAGGCCGCACGCGTAGTAGGCGGCCATCCAGCGCGCGAGCGAAAGCAGGTCGGGCGTCAGCGCGGGGAAGGGGTGCAGCAATTGCGTGACGTTCTTGAGCTTGCTCACCGGGAAATCGTCGGGCGCGCCGATCATGCCGACGATGCCCAGGTGCATGCGGTTGACAATCGGCACGCGCACCAGCGAGCCGACTTGCATGTGCGCGCGCAGCCCCTCCGGCACCTGGTAGTGGAGGAGCTTGTCGAAGCCTGCGAGCGGATGGACGCCAACGATCATTTTGCGCAATTGGTGAGCGCCCATGACGGCGGGTGCGCGGGCCCGGCGCAAACTTTTTGGCGCGGGCGCGCAAGCGCGGTGGCTTGACACCTCACCGCCGCGCTTCGACATTACTCTTCGTGAGCAACGACGCCGCACGCGAAAAATTCAAAATCTACCTCTCGAAAAAGGGTCATCGAGTGACCAATCAGCGACTCGCCATCTTCGAGGCCGCTTTTGCGCGCACGGAACACTTCACCGCCGAGGAACTGCTTGATTACGCGCGTGACATCGACGACTCCGTTTCGCGCGCCACCGTTTACCGCACGCTCCCAATCATGATCGAAAGCGCGCTCGTGCGCGAGGTCGACATCGGCAAAAACCTGAAATACTACCTGCCCAACAGCGACGACAACACGCAAGTCGCGCAGGTGATCTGCGTTGATTGCGACCGTATTTTTGAGGTCAAGGCGCCCTTCATGGAATGGTATGGCAGCACCGTCTCGTCGAAGCTCGGCCTCACACCCTGCTCGCAACGCCTCCAAGTCAGCGCGCAATGCGACTCGTTCCGCAAGACAGGCGATTGCAAAAATCGCCCGCAGAAACGCTGACCCGCGGACCATCCCGCGCTGGAAGGGAGAGCCAGACCGCCCATGTCACGCAAATCGGAAGACGACCTGCCCTTTGTGATCTCCTTCTACGAGTCGATCCTGCGCCGCGACCCGCAATACGACTCGGTCATCGAAATCCTCGGCAGCCTTTACACAAAAACCGGGCGCATCGCCGACGGGCTAAAAATGGATCGCAAACTCGTGCGCATTCGTCCCGAAGACTCCACCGCGCGCTACAACCTCGCATGCAGTCTTGCGCTCTCGCACAAGTTTGAGGACGCCCTCCAAACGCTTTCCGAGGCCATCTCGCTCGGTTACAGCGATGCCGACTGGATGGCCAAGGACGACGATTTGAAATGTTTCAACAACCACGCCGCATTCAAGGAGCTGATCGAGCTCGCGCGAAAAAACCGCCTCCAAAACGGATGATGAACAATGCGCGGCGGTTTTTGAAAAAGGTCGCTTCCCCATGCAAATTCGTGCTCCATCGTGACTGCCTCGTTTCCCTGTTTGCCCCGGCTTCGGCGTCCGTTTTTTATCAACCGCCACCCCTCCTCAGTATAACAACCCGCCCAAAAACATGTGCGCACACATATCCGCCGCCCGCCTGATGATCGTCTCGTTCCTGCTTTGCCTGGCCGCGTCGTCCGCGCACGCCCAAAAGGAGGCGAAAACAGAAAAGCCGGAACCTCCCAATTACAGCATTGCCGAGCTGCGCCAGATCGCCGACCTCGCGCTGGTGCCGCCCGTCATCAACACCGCCCCGCTGCCGCGTTACGACATGTCCACGCAGGATTATGTGATGACGCTCACGACCGAGCGCACCCCGAAAGGCCGCATCTGGGCCGCGTGGATCGGCGGCGAGGACGGCCCCAAGGCGTTTCTTCTGGCGGCAAGCAGCGACGACAACGGCGAGACATGGACCAAGCCGCGCCTTGTCATCGACGGCCATTCGCCCGGCCTGCCCATCCCCCGCTCGGTGATAATCGGCAACTTCTGGACCGACCCGCTGGGGCGGCTCTGGTTGTTTTTCGACCAGTCGATGAGCCATTTCGACGGACGCGCCGGCCTTTGGGCGACCCTCTGCGAAAATCCCGACGCCGAAAATCCAACATGGTCGCCGCCCAAGCGCATCGCAAACGGCGCCATGTTGAACAAGCCGACCATGCTCTCCTCGGGCGAATGGCTGCTGCCCGCCTACCTTTTGCAGCGCGACGGCTACGGCCCCTACAAACCGCGCGTTTTCCCCGAGCTCGACCCGCAACGCGGCGTGAACGTGCTCGCGTCCACCGACCAGGGCAAAACATGGGAGCCGCGCGGCATCATCAAATTCCCCAATCCGAGCTGGCACGAGGCGATGATTGTGGAAAAGAAAAACAAACAACTCTGGATGATGACGCGCACATCGAAGGGCATCATGGAAAGTTTCTCCGACGACAAGGGCCGCACTTGGACCGAGCCCGCCTTCACCGCCGCCAACATACAAAACACCAGCGCCCGCTTCTTCTTCCGCCGCCTGGCCTCGGGCAACCTGCTGCTCATCAAAAACGGCTCCGACCTTCACAAAGCCGACACGAAGGAGGACGGCGGGCGCCGGCGCAAGCTCAGCGCATGGCTTTCCGACGACGACGGCGTCACATGGAAGGGCGGCCTGCTCGTCGAGGATCGCGCCGAGAAACGCGCCACCTATCCCGACGGCTTCCAAGCGCCCGACGGCACGATCTTCATAACCTATGACTACAACCGCGGCCCCGGCCAAATCCTCATGGCTCGTTTCACCGAGGCCGACATCCTCGCCGGCAAACTCGTCAGCCCGCAGTCAAAATTAAAAATGCCCGTCACCAAGCCCGGAAAAAAAGTGCCGAAGAAAAAGAAACCACCAGCGGCAAAAACAAAAGCCGCTACCCTCCCCTGAGCGCCTCCGAAATCACAAGACGCGAACACACCCGTTTTGCGATTTCCGCGTCGCCGCCCGCTCGTCACTCACCGGCGCATGCCGCCTTTCACCAGCACCGCGACAGAATCGTTCTGATAACTCACCGCATTATCCTGTATGAATTTTTTCAAAAAATTGTTTGGCGGGAAATCCCCCCGTCAAACCGGCCCGGCCAAGGAACCCGGTCCCGCCGGGACTCCGCCATCGCAGGCAGCCGCCTCCGGCTCATCATCAGATCCGTCAAAAGATCCTAACATGATTCGTGTCCACGATGCATACGGGCGTGAGTTGTTCATAACAAAACAGGCTTGGCGCGACTCGGTTCTCATTGGAAACCTCGAGAAGCTCAAAAACCAACCGGATGAGCTTGCCTCCATGATCATTATGGCGCTGCAAGACGGTTTTTATGCGGAAGTGCTTCCCTACGCAAAACATCTCGCGACCACAGACACGAACCACGAGCGCGGCCATATGTTGCATGCCGTCACCCTGCTCCAACTCAAGGAATACTCGAAAGCGGAAACAGTTATTGCGGCATTTATCCGCACTCACGGGGAGACTGGCACGGCGTTGACCAACCTGGCCAAGGTTCACGCGGGACGCAACGACAACGACCGCATGATCGAAACCCTTTGGCGAGGCCTCACGCTCGACCCCAATCAAGAAAACGGCCTTCTTTGGTATGAGTCCATTTTTAGGGAAAAAGGAGGCGATGCAGCCGGCAACAAAGCCTTCGAAAAAGTCGCCGCGCTGCCCGGCTCCTGGCGCTCGCAACTCTGGCTCGCCCGCAACTGCCTCAAACAACAAAACCTTTCCGACGCGCTTTCCCTATACGCCAAAGCCATCGCAAACGCCCCCGCTCCGGTGCCCGCCGATTTACTGCAACAAATAAGCGGCGACCTCGGGCAACACGGCCACCTCCCCGAAATACTCCAGCTCACTTTGCCCCATTTCAACGCGCGGCATCATGGTATCGTTGTTGGAAACAATCTCATAAAGGCTCATTTTGATCTCGGCCAACTCGACGCGGCTCAAAACATTCTTAACGCACTCTACGAACTCAAGCGCCCCGATTGGAGCCGAACCCTTTCCTTTTGGGACAATGAAATCGCAAAAATGCGCGTCTCCATCGCCGATAAAATAGATCCCGCCCGCATTGAGTTGACCTTGCTCTCCATCGAGGGTCCCGTCTGGCTTCCCGCCAGAATTTCCCCGCTGGAAATCTTCCAGCCCAAGCGTGCCGACGCTCCTGTCATCGCATTGCTCGGCGGCAGCGTCGAATCCGACGCTCTCAAAGCATCCGACCAACCTCAACTCAGCAACGAGGCGGGCCGCCTCAGTCGCGCAATCCCCCTCTACTTGGCGGAGCGAGTTGAGTTTTTCACGACCTCAACCACCCGCACCCTTGTCCCTTACATCACAAGCCCTAACCCGGCCTTTGCGCTCATGGGAAGCCCCATGCCGGATGGGGACGCGGCGCAACACGCCCGCAACAACCCGCGTCCCGCCGATTACGCAATCATAACACACATTATCCACAACATCTCTCCGTGGCTGATCACCCTGCGCTTGATACGCACCATTGACACTCGGTGTCTTTTTGAAACCAGCGTCCAATATGCATCCTCAACAATTGGCGCCGCCATCGGGGAACTGGAAGCCAAACTCCTCTCGTTTCTACCAAAGGAAACCGATATTGCGCATGCCACTCCGCCGCCTTCCTACCAGACAGTTCCGGCATCCTCGGTGCCCGGGTATTTATCATGCAGCGAACAGCTCCTCGCCATTCGGGCCGCCGCCACCCACAAAGAAACACGCACTCTCCATGGAGAGCGGGACATCCTGATGAACCAATTGCTGCTCTGCGCCCAACTCCCCCTCCACACAACCCCACGGCTCATCCTTTCCCAATCGCTCATAAAACTAAAGGAAATGAGCCCCAACATCGTTGCCGAATTCAAAGAGCGCGTGGCCACCCTGGAAAAAGAAAAGCCCCTGCCCGCGACTGAACAGCCCATACTAAGCCGGATATTCAGTGAAATTTTTTCCTGATCACTCCCGCCTCAAAACGCGGCCTTGGGATTTTCGAAAACGCGAAACCGCCACTCAATCCCCTCGGGCGGGAAGCCGCCGCCGCGTGCGCCCCCGCCGGCGATTGGTTTCCAATAAAGCCAATTTTTCGGGAAAATCGTGTATTGTTTGTTTCGAGTGTGAAATATACGGACTGAAAACACCCTTCGCCCCGAAAAAACACCGCGTTTCCCTGAAATTATATGATTGACTTGCGTCATAAATGAAAAAGTGTGTGCCCCTCTTTTCTTACAAAACAGCCCCAATTTTCACGGCATTCCACTTTTCCAATACTGTAATCCACGTCCGACATCCCGCATTTCACCCATGTCTCTCGCGCCTCCAGCTCCCCATCGCGCCACCATCGAACACCAGGTTCGCCGCGCGCTTTATGAGCGGCTCGGACAACCGATGCCCAAGACCGTCCGCGCGCCCAATCCGCTTCTCGTAAACGTCTCCGCGCGCCATTGCCACCTCACCCCGCAGGCGGTCGAAATCCTTTTCGGCAAGGGCCACACGCTCACGCCGATGAAGTGGCTGTATCAAAAGGACCAATACGCCGCCAAGGAGGCCGTCACGCTCATCGGTCCGCGCTCGCGCGTCATCTCGAATCTCCGCATCCTCGGCCCGTGCCGCGATCTCAACCAGGTCGAGCTCGCATTCACCGACGCCATCTCGCTCGGCTTTGAAATTCCCGTCCGCAACTCCGGCAGCATCAAGGACACGCCCGGCTGCATGTTGATGGGGCCCGCCGGATTTCTCGAATTGCCCGTCGGCGTGATTCGCGCCGCGCCGCACGTGCACATGCACCCGGACGACGCCGCGTTTTACCGCGTCAAAAACGGCGATTATATGAAACTCCGCGTCGGCGGCGATTGCGGCGTCACCTTTGACCGCATGTTCGTGCGCGTCTCGCCTGATTTCAAACTCGAGGTCCACATCGACACTGACGAAGCCAACGGCTGCGGCCTCGGGCCGAACACGCCGTGCGAGTTGCTGAAGTGAGACAACCGCAGATAAACACAGATAAACGCAGATAAAAAACCCAAAAACCATTTTTTCAAAAAAACAAAAACACCCGGCACAAAGAAGTGAACCTCCCGAATCTGATTCCTAATCTGTGTTCATCTGCGTCCATCTGCGGTTAAAAAGATTTTTCCCAAACCACTGAAACCATCAACCACAACCCAAACCTAAAACAACACACACAATCCCATGAGCGAATCTCTCGGAATGATTGAAACCAAAGGCTACGTCGGCGCGGTCCAGGCCAGCGACGCGATGGTCAAGGCGGCGGGCGTTACGCTCGTCAAGCAAGTGCAAATTGGCGGTGGCCTTGTCACCGTTCTCGTCAAGGGCGACGTCGGCAGCGTAAAAGCCGCCGTGGACGCCGGAGCCGACGCCGCGAAACAAGTCGGCGAGCTCGTCTGCGCCCACGTCATCGCCCGTCCCCACGCCGAACTCCTCAAGCAATTCGGCATCTGAAGCGCGCGAACCACGACGCCAACAACAACAAACTCTAAACACCAAACCCTAAACTCATTTTTATCACCATGGCTCAAGAAGCACTCGGCATGATTGAAACAAAGGGATTCTGCACGCTCGTCGAAGCTACGGACGCCGCCCTCAAAGCCGCCAACGTCACCATGACCGGTTACGAGGCGATCGGCTCCGGCCACGTCGCGGCATTCTTCCGCGGCGACGTCGCGGCCCTCAAGGCCGCCATCGACGCCGGCGCTGAATCCGCCCGCCGCGTCGGCGACATCGTCGCCGTCCAGGTCATCCCGCGCCCCCACGAGGACATCGGCGCGCTCGGCAAGTGGATTGCGTGAAGTAATTTTCGATTTTCGATTCTCGATTTTCGATTGCGCGCTCCCGCGCGTGATCGAAATCGGGGTGGGCGCGATAGCTCCCAATCGAAAATCGAAAATCCCAAATCGAAAATTCCGCCATGAACGTTCTCGTCGCCAACCTCGGATCGACCTCGTTTAAATACCGCCTCTACGCCATCGACGGCGCGGAAGCGCGCATGCTCGCGCGCGGTGGCTTTGAGCGAGTCACCGATCACGGCGCGGTCATTGACCAGGCGATGAACGAGCTCGCCGCGGCCGGTCACAAGACAATCGACGCCGTCGGTTTCAAAACCGTGCTCGGCGGCGACATCACCGGCTGCCTCCTCGCCGACGAAAAGGTCGAGCAGGCGCTCCTCGCCACCGCCGACCTCGCGCCCGCGCACAATCCGCCCTACGCCGCGGGCATTCGCACATTTCGCGAACGCCTGCCCGCAGTGCCGCGCGTCGCGCTCTTCGAGACGGCGTTCTATCAATGGGTGCCGCCCAGCGCGCACCGCTACGCCGTTCCCGAGGCGTGGTATCAAGCCGGCATTCGCCGTTACGGTTTCCACGGGGCGAGCCATAAGTTTGTCGCCGAACGCAGCGCCGAGCTTCTCGGCCGCGACGACATCGCCCAAAAAGTTCGCGACCTCTACATCGCCGGCCCGCAATCCTCTGGCACTCTGGCCTCTGGCCTTCTGGCTTCTGGTCTCCGCGTGATTTCCTGCCACTTGGGCGGATCGAGTTCCGTGACCGGTATTCACGACGGCGTTGCCATTGGCACCAGCATGGGACTTAGCCCGCAGTCCGGCCTTCCGCAAAACAACCGCGTCGGCGATCTCGACTCCGGCGCGATTCCCTGCGCGATGCGCCGCCTCAAACTCTCGCTCGATGATGTCGAAAAACAACTCACCAAGGAATCCGGACTGCTCGGCATTTCCGGCGTGAGCAACGACGTGCGCGACATCAAGGCCGCCGCCGACAAAGGCGACGCCCGCGCCCAACTCGCGCTCGATGTATTCATACATTCGATACGCCACTGGGTGGGCGCCTTCTGGCTTGAAATGGGCGGTTGCGACGCGCTCGTTTTCACCGCCGGCATCGGCGAAAACAATTCCTGGCTCCGCGCCGCCGTGTGCGAAAACCTCACCGGGCTCGGCCTCGTGCTCGACCCCGCGAAAAACGCCGCCAACGCCACCGAGCAAAACCTCGCCGCCGCCGATTCGCGCACCCAAGTGCTCGTCATCCCCGCCAACGAGGAACTTGTCGTCGCCCGCGAAACTGCCCGGCTTTTGCAAGCAAAAGCCGGAAGAGTGAATGGTGAAGGGTGAATGGTGAAAACAAACCTAAGACAACCCGCCACAGTTCTCCTGACTCCTATATTCTGACTCCTGACTCCTTTTTTTCTTCAACCACAACAATCAACCAACCAACAAAAAACATCATGGCACAATCCGCCCTTGGACTCCTCGAAACCCGTGGCCTCACCGCGCTCGTCGCCGGTGTGGACGCGATGCTCAAATCCGCCAACGTCAAGCTCGCCGGCCCGATGAAACAGGTCGGCAACGCGCTCGTCACCGCCGTTGTCACCGGTGATGTCGCCGCCGTCAAAGCCGCCGTTGAAGCCGGCGCCGACGCCGCGCGCACCTACGGCGAAGTCGTCAGCGTGCAAGTCATTGCCCGCCCCCACGAAGACGTCGCCACCGTGCTCCCGAAGGCAGCAACCGCGAAAAAGTGATTTTTCGCGGTAAATTCCAATAACCAATACTCAAATTCCAAAGGAACCGCCGCGCGCAAACCGCGCGCCACCTTCTTTGGAATTTGGAAATTGAAAATTGGAATTTTTTTGGAATTTGGCCGCTGGAATTTGGAATTTTTCCACTGTCATTTTCACGAACAACAGCAACCCAAACGCCCACCGCACCATGTTTCTCGCACGCGTCATAGGCTCAGTGGTCTCGACCAAAAAGGACGACACCATGAAAGGCCGCAAACTCCTCGTGCTTCGCCCGGTATTTCCCGACGAGGCAAACCCGACCAAACTCAAACCCGGCGGCAGCACAGTGGTGGCGGTTGACGCCCTCGGCGCGGGCGCGGGCGACCTCGTGCTCTTTTGCCAGGGCAGCTCCGCGCGCATGACCACCGGCATGAAAACGCTTCCCATCGACGCCGCCATAGTCGGCCTCGTCGACACTGTCGAGGTGCTCGGCAAAAACGCGGCGTGATATTCCGCCGATCGTCGAACGGCTCATTTTCCCCTCCGGCAACAAAATAACAAACAGGCAAAACGCATCATGAAAAAACGGCACATTACACCGATCATTGCGTTCATCGTTGCCGCAATATGCCCCGCCGCCTCGCTTCTCGCGCAGGAACAATCGGCGCGTTTTCTGCTCACCGCCGAGGCCGAAATCCTCGCGCAAATCCCGCCGCCGCCCGCACCCGGTTCCCCCGCGGACATGGCCGACATGGAAACGCTTTACCAGGTGCAGAAAAGCCGCACGCCGGAACTGCTCGCGCGCGCCGAGCGCGTCAGTTCGCAAGACATCATGTCGCCGGGCGCGCTTGTGTTCGGATGGGCCTTCAACAGGCAAAATCTTCCGCGCACGGCGGAGATATTGGAGCAGGCATACGTTGAGCACCGCCCCGCCGTCCTTGCCTCGAAAAAACAATGGGGCCGCGTGCGCCCCTACAATCGCGGCATCGACATCACGCCCTGCGTGGAAATCGTGCCGAAGGACGAATCCTACCCGAGCGGACACTCTGCCGAAAGCGGCCTCCTGGCGATTCTCTACAGCGAGGCGATGCCCGAATACAAAAACCTTTTCATGGAGGATGTGCGCGAAACCACCTGGGGCCGCATCATCGCCGGCGTGCATTACCCGAGCGACACCCAGGCCGGATGCCTGCTCGGTTTTACCATCGCGAAGGAAATGCTGAAAAATCCGCACACCAAAAACGCGATCAAGGAAATGCGTGCCGAGATTCTTGCGTTTCTGGAAAAACATCCCGAAGCCGTAATGATCTCCGGCGTCCGTGCCGCCGGCGCCACCGCCGCGGAAATCGCCGCGCGCCCGGCGACAAAGGCGATCCGGATGCACTCCCACAACGACTACAGGCAAAAGCGCCCCTTCTACCTGGCGTATTCCCAGCACGCGGATTCCATCGAGGCGGACATTTACTCCACGCCCGCGCCCGGCGAACTGCGCGTGGCCCATGACAAGGAGGAAGTGCCCTCCGCTCCCACGCTTGACGAAACCTACATCCGCCCGCTCGTCGAGACGTTCAGGCAAAACGGCGGACGCCCTTGGAGCGGATCGGAAAAACAACTCACCCTGTTGATCGACCTGAAAACCTCCGACACCAACACGCTGGACAGGCTGGTTGCCAAGTTGAGAAGGCACCCCGACGTGTTCGACCCCGGCGTCAATCCGCGCGCCGTGCGCGTGGTGCTCACCAGTTCCGCCCCGCTCGCCGAGCGCTTCGGCAATTATCCGGCGTTTATCTTTTTTGACGGCTCGCACGCGAACTACACGCCGGAGCAGTTGGCGCGCGTCTGCATGATCAGCTACAACTTCAAAAAACTGTCGCGCTGGAAGGGCAAAACGCCGCTGCCGGACGAAGACCGCCTGCGCCTGGGCGAGACGATCAAGAAAGTCCACGCGCTCGGAAACCCCGTCCGCTTCTGGGGCGCGCCCGACACCGAAACCGCGTGGAAAACGCTCCTCGAACTCGGCGCCGATTATGTGAACACCGACAAACCCGAAGCCTGCGCCGCCTGGCTCCGAAAATAATCACCAACGAGAAAAACAACAAACGCATCTTCATTCCCAAACCATTTTAACCGCAGATAGACACAGATGAACGCAGATAACAAAACCATCCCAGCCGCCGCCGACACACGCGGCCAAAAGGAAACCTATGAAATCATAGGCTGCGCCATGGAAGTGCTCAACCTGCTTGGTCACGGCCTGCACGAAAAGCCCTACGAAAACGCCCTCGTTGTTGAGTTGAAACTCAGGGGCGTTCCGCACAGCCAGCAAAAAAGTTTTCCCGTTCTCTACAAAGACGTGCAAGTGGCCGAATATATTCCCGACCTCATCGTGCACGGCGGCATCATTGTTGACACGAAAGTCATCGATCGAATCACCGATCACGAACGCGGCCAGATGTTAAATTATCTCCGCATCACGCACCAGCCTGTCGGCCTCATTATCAATTTCAAAAAAGCAAAACTGGAGTGGGAACGAATCATCCTCACTCCGCCAACCGCCGGATAACCTCGCGCCAACAACTCCGTCATCTGCGTTAATCCGCGTCCATCTGCGGTTAAAAAAATCTCCTAAAAACAACCAATAATCTCTCGCATCCCATGGCATTACAAATCGACGAAAATCTAGTCCGCTCAATCGTCAGCGAAGTCGTGCGCAACATCCGCTCCGGCGCCACCGCATCCGCGCCAGCCGCCGCGCCTTCCGCTCCCGCAATCGTCAGCTCCTCCGGCCCCGCATACGGTGTGTTTCAGGACGTGCCGACTGCCGCCGCTGCCGCGCAAAAAGGCTACGAGCAACTCCGCGCAAAAGGCGTCGCCGCGCGCAAGCAAGTTGTCGACATCATCAAAAAACTCGCCATCGCCAACGCCGATGCCTGGGGCAAATTTGAGTTCGAGGAAACCAAGATCGGACGCCTCGAGCACAAGATCGGCAAACTCCACCTCGTCCCCCTCGTGCCCGGCGTCGAATGGTTGCGCCCCTACGCCCTCAGCGGTGACCACGGCCTCATGCACGAGGAATACACGCCCTTCGGCGTCGTCGCGGCCATCCTCCCCGTCACGCACTCCGTCCCCACGCTTTCCGGCAACATCATCAACGCCGTCGCCGCCGGAAACTCCATCCTCTTCAACCCGCACCCCGGCGGCGCGCGCTCCGCGGCCCTCGCCATCCGCGCCTACAACCAGGCCGTGCAAGCCGCCACCGGCATCGAAAACCTCATCTGCACAATCGAGAAACCCACGCTCGAATCGTTCGACGCCATCTGCAAATCCCCGCTCGTAAATCTGCTCGTCGTCACCGGCGGCCCCGGCGTCGTCAACGCCGCCATGAAATCCGGCAAGCGCGCCATCTGCGCCGGCCCCGGCAACCCGCCCGTGCTTGTTGACGACACCGTTTGCCCCGAGAAAGCCGCCAAGGACATCATCCACGGCTGCGGCTTCGACAACAACCTGCTCTGCATCGGTGAAAAACAAGTCTTCGTCCTCGACAAAGTCGCCAACGCGCTCATCCGCGGCCTCGAAAAAGCCGGCGCCGTTCGCCTCCTCCCCGCGCAAGTCGAGAAACTCGCCAGGGAAGTTTTCACCATGAAACCCGACGCCGGCGGCTGCTCGCACCCCGTGCTCAACCGCGAACTCGTTGGCAAAAACGCAAACGTCCTCGCCGCGCGCGCCGGCCTCAACCTCCCCGAGGCCACGCCCATCCTCATCGGCGAAACCGACGCCGACCACCCCTTCGTGATGGAAGAGCAAATGATGCCCATACTCCCCATCGTCCGCGTGAAATCGTTCGAGGAAGGCGTCGCCCTCGCGAAAAAATCCGAGCACGGCTACAAGCACTCCTCGATCATCCACTCGCTCAACGTCGATCGCATGACTGAAATGGGTCGCGCGATGGACACGACGCTCTTCGTGAAAAACGGCCCCAGCACGACCGGCCTCGGCCTCGACGGCGAAGGCTACCTCAGCTACTCGATCGCGACGACAACCGGCGAAGGCATCACCAACCCGCAAACCTTCACAAGAACCCGCCGCTGCGTCCTCGTCGACGCGCTGAAGATTTATTGAGAAAAAATCACCGCGTAGGGGCGTCGCTTGCGACGCCCTCCCGTGATCTCGCCTCCGACCAATGCCTAAACCAGCCAAAGCCAAAAAAGCCCGCGCCCGCGCGACCAAGAAAAAATTGGTCGCCGTGGCAGCGTCGGGCTATGGCAATTTGCTGGGCAGCATCGACACCCTGCTCGCGACCGCCCGCCGCCACACTGCGCGCGCCGTTAACGCCTGCATGACCGCCACCTACTGGCACGTTGGTCGCTACATCGTTGAATATGAGCAAAAGGGGTCTGACCGAGCTGAGTATGGAGATGCGTTGCTCAAAATTTTGGCTGCCGATTTGACCGCAAAACACGGACGCGGATTCTCGGACAGAACCCTCATCAATGCACGCTTGTTTTATCTTACATTTGATCCCGAATGGATTTACAAAACAACAACTTGTGAAATCTCAGGTCAAATTACGCAGACACTGTCTGCGCAATCTTCCGTTGATTCCCAACAACTTACAAACTCACCTTTCACCGCCGACACGCAACTCGTTCCCCGTCAACGAGACAATTTGCTCAACACCCCGCTCTCCGCTTTCGACCTCCCCACACTCGCCAAAGCCTTTCCGCTGCCCTGGTCGCATTACGTGATGCTCATCAGCCGCAGCCGTTCGCCCGAGGCGCGCGAGTTTTATCACCGCGAAGCCCTTCGCGGCGGATGGTCGGTGCGCCAGCTCGATCGCCAGATCGGCACGCAATTCTACGAACGCGCCGCGCTCTCGAAAAACAAGGCGGCGATGCTCAAAAAAGGCGAAACCCCGCGCGCCGGCGAACTCCTCACGCCCGACGAGGAAATCCGCGACCCGCTCGTCCTCGAATTCCTCAATCTCCGCGACGAATACTCCGAAACCGAGCTTGAGGACGCGCTCATCCGCCACCTCGAAACCTTCCTGCTCGAACTCGGCAACGACTTCACCTTCGTCGGACGCCAGCGGCGCCTCCGTCTCGACAACAAATGGTATCGCATTGACCTTCTCTTTTTCCACCGCCGCCTCCGCAGCCTCGTGGTGATCGACCTCAAAGTCGGCGAGTTCACGCATGCCGACGCCGGCCAGATGAACCTCTACGTCAACTACGCCCGCGAGCACTGGACGCATCCCGGCGAAAACCCGCCCGTCGGCCTCATCCTCTGCGCCGAGAAAAACGAAACCATCGCCCGTTACGCGCTCGACGGTCTCGAAACCAAAATCCAAGCCCGCGAATACAAGCACACGCTCCCCTCCGAAAAACTCCTCGCCGCCGAACTCGCCAAAACCGCCAAGCTGCTTGCGCAACGAAAAACTGAAAAATGATACGACTACTCCCAGTTTTAATACTTACCCTTTTCTTCACAGGCTGCGGCCCGAAGAAAGAGGCTCTCTACGTGCCAATTTATTCGACCGTGGAAATTCCTGTATTCGACAATGACGCAGTGAACGAATTTATGGCAATGTATGCCAAGCAACACGATGGTTCATTGGCGGCAATGGATTTGATGATTCAAGGAAATATCGATGCAGGAATGCAGAAATATAAGGAGGTCCTTGATGAAACTTCAGCTAATTCCTTCTTCGAAAGAATGAAGGAAACGACAATGGCTCTTGGCGATAAATCCTCCGAACTTTTGAAATACCAAGAATATGGGCGCAAGATTAGAGAAGAGAATCAGCAGCGCCTGAATGAACTCGCAAAAAAATATCCGGACGCCGCGTCCATGTTTATGCACTGAGACTTGTTCGAAAATACAAGCCAAACACCACGCCGTAAAATTACTTTTTAAATCTCCTTCACCATGAACCTCGCCCGCATAGACGGAACCATCATCGCCCCCGCATGCCATCCCAGCATGCGCGGCACGCGCACCGTCATTTGCCAGCCGCTCGACGAAAACGGCAACGACATCGGCAACCCCGTTCTCGCAATCGACACCCTTGGCGCGGGCCTTCACCAACGCGTCCTCATCAGCACCGACGGCTCGCGCACCCGCGAAATCGTTCGCGACAAACACAGCCCGCTCCGCAACCACATCCTCGGCGTCGTGGACGACGCCAAGGAAAATTCCAAATTCCAATAACCAAACTCCAACCGATCAGCGGCGCGGCAGCGCCCAATCGTTTCGAGGCCGCAGGCCGACAGTCTGCCAAATCGAGAATCGAAAATCCAAAATCGAAAATTTCAACATGCGCCTCGGCACAGTCATCGGCCGCGTCACCATGACGCTTCAGGAACCCGTCTACAAGGGCGGGCGCGTCCTCCTTGTGCAGCCGCTCAACCGCGCCGATTTCGCCGCGCTTTCCAACGCCAAGCTCCAAACCCAAACGGCGCCAAAACTCGCCAACGCCTCCACGCTTGTCGCCTACGATCAACTCGGCGCGGACATCGGCCACATCGTCGGCTTCACCGAAGGCGCCGAGGCCACCGCGCCCTTCACCGCCGACGCCCCCGTTGACGCCTACATCGCCTGCATCGTTGACCAAATCGACTACCGCCCGCCCAAAAGCTAATTCCAGAAACGCGCTGGCATTTCCTCCTGACTCCTGACTCCCGCATCCTGACTCCTTTCCTTAATTTTTAACACTAAACCAAAAACTCTAAACTAAACTCGCACACCATGGCACAATTCCTCACAGCACGCGACGTCGAGAAACTCATTCGCAACGGCCAGCCCGTCCCGGCCGATGCCCGCCTCACACCCGGCGCGCACGATTATCTCCGCGACCACGGCCACTCCAAGCTCAACGCCGCCGCCAAGTCCGGCTCCGCCGCATCCGGCTACGCATCCGCGCCCGTCGCGGGCATTCCCGGCAAAAAATACGACCCCGTTGTTCCCGACTACGAATACAAATGGACGCCCGGCGCCGACCCGAAAACGCCCGCCGAAATCGCCGCGTTCTTCAACTCGCCCGCCATCGTCGCCATCAAGCACCGCATGGTTGACATCGGCCAGCGCATGTGGGCGCGCAACTACACCGACGGCAACGGCGGCAACCTCACCGTGCGCGTCGGCGACAACCTCGTGCTCTGCACCCCCACGCTCATTTCGAAAGGCTTCATGAAGATGGAGGACATCTGCCTCGTTGACATGGACGCCAAGCAACTCGCCGGCGCGCGCAAACGCACCAGCGAGTGCATGACGCACATCGCGATCATGAAGCGCCAGCCCCTCTGCAAATCCTGCTGCCACGCGCACCCCCCGCACGCCACCGCGTTCGCCGTCGCCAAAGTGCAGCCCCCCACCTGCCTCATTCCCGAGGCCGACATCTTCCTCGGCAAAATCGCCATCGCCCGCTACGAAACCCCCGGCTCGCAACAAATGGCCGACACCGTCGGCGAAGTCGGCAAGGACAACCAGTGCGTCCTCCTCGCCAACCACGGCGTCATCACCTGGGGCAAGGACATCGAGGACGCGTATTGGAAAATGGAAAACGCCGACGCCTACTGCCAGACCGTCTGGATCGCCTCGCAACTCGGCGGCGAGCTCGGCTCCGGCGTTGGCGGCGCGAACGCGCGCGAGTTTATCAAAATCCGCAAAGCCCTCGGCATGCCCGACAACCGCGAAGGCCTCAAGGAATGCGAACTGTGCGACAACAGCGAATTCCGCCCCGGCGTGATGTGTCAGGTTCCCGACGCCGCCCCCGCCGAGCCGAGCGCAAACCCCGAAGTCGAGGCCCTCGTGCAACGCCTCACCGGCGAAATAATGAAACAACTCGGCGCGAAATAAGCACGCACGGAGCGGCGTTCTCCAGGACGCCGGACGAGGCGCAACGCGCCTCGCAAAAAAACCGTTCGAAAAACAAGAAAGGCAGAAAGGGCACGACTACGTCGTGTTCGGCGACCTGGAGATCGCCGCTCCGTAACATGCTCTCCAAATTCCGCTGCCATTGCGCTTGCCTCAAACTATTGCGCGCGCATTTTTCGCCATATGGAAGAACTTCGTTTCTTCAGCCCCTATGCGGACACAACGATGCTCCGCAACCGCCTGCCTCATTGGGAGCAAATGGGCGCGACATATTTCGTTACCTTTCGTCTCGCCGATTCGATTCCGCGCGAGTTGCGCGAACGCTGGATATGGGATCGCGACGCGTGGCTGAAACATAATCCGCCACCGCACACGAGTGAGCAGGAAGCGGAATATCATCAGTTGTTTTCCAACCAAATGGAGGCATGGCTTGATACGGGCATGGGCGGTTGCGTGCTGCGAAATTCCGATGCCGCTGCGCTCGTCGCCCGGGCGTTGCAGCACTTCGAGGGAGTGCGTTGTCATCAGCTCGCATTTGTCATCATGCCCAATCACGTGCATACGGTTTTTGCCACGCTCAACGGCGAGCAAGCCCCAGATTTGGTGCAATCGTGGAAAAGTTTTACCTCGCGCAAATTGAGGGAAGCGTTGGCCGGAAAATGGCCCGGCTGGCAAAAAGATTACTACGATCGCATGGTGCGTGACGAAGCGCACTTTGGACGTTGTGTGCGTTACATTCGGAAAAATCCGGGAAAGGCGAAATTGCCCGACGGCGAATTCATACTATTCGAAGGTGAACGCGCGCGCATGTGCTGACGGAGCGGCGTTCTCCAGGCCGCCGAACACGACGTAGTCGTGCCTTTCCTTTCTTGTTTTTCGAATGACTGCTTTTTTGCGAGGCGCGTTGCGCCTCGTCCGGCGACCTGGAGATCGCCGCTCCGTTCGAGCCGCCGCTCCGCAAAGGCATGCGCGTCCGTTTTTACCCAACCAGGTTTTTCAACGCCGTCAGGTATTTGGCCTGGGTGTCGGCGATCACGTTTTCGGGCAGGCGGGGGGCGGGCGGGTTTTTGTCCCAGTTGATTGCGAGCAGGTGGTCGCGCACGAATTGTTTGTCGTAGCTCGGGGGCGATTGGTCGGGCGCGTAGCTTTCGGCGGGCCAGTAGCGCGAGGAGTCGGGCGTGAGCAGCTCGTCGATCAGGATTAGGTTGCCCGCCTCGTCGGTGCCAAATTCAAATTTCGTGTCGGCGAGAATCATGCCCGCTTGCTTGGCGCGGTCGTGACCGAGCTTGTAGAGCGCGATGCTGGCGGCTTTCACTTTTTGATAAAGCGCGGCGCCGACCGCGGCCTCGCCTTGCGCGTCGTTGATCGGCTCGTCGTGCTGGCCTTTGGGCGCCTTGGTTGTCGGGGTGAAAATCGGTTCGGGCAGTTTGTCGGCCTGGCGCAGTCCGGCGGGGAGTTTGATGCCGCAGACATCGCCGGTTTTTTGATAGGAGTCCCAACCGCTGCCCACGAGATAGCCGCGCACCACGCACTCGATTGTGAGGGGCTTGAGTTTGCGCACGATCATCGAGCGCAGTTGCAGGTCGCGATCCTTGATGCCGCGGCGCGCGAACTCGCCCGGCTGGTCGGGCAGCAGGTGGTTGGGCACGATGTTTGCCTTTGCCGCCTGCGCGAACCACCAGTTGCTCATTTGCGTGAGAATGACGCCCTTGCCGGGAATCCCGTCGGGAAGAATCACGTCGAAGGCCGAGAGCCGGTCGCTGGCCGTGATCAACAGGGCGTCCCCGAGGTCAAAGATGTCGCGGACTTTTCCCGAGGCGATTTTTGGGAATGGCAGCCCGTCGATGGAAGTGACGGCCTTGGCGGGCAGGGATGCGGCGATTTCGTCGTAGGTCATGGCGTTGGAAAAAACATACTAGTGAGTGCCGAAAAATGGAAAATAAAAGCCGGAAATTAAAAAACCGGCGGTTTTTCACATTATCGTTGAGATTGCGGGCCCGACATTGCCAATTCTTGCAAAAATAACCGCGTTGGCATATCGCATTGATAGTCCACCGCAATTCAACACACGCACGCACACGGCATTCGCTCATGACCAAATCGCACACACTCTTCAGGGACACGCTTAGTGAAGCTGAGAAAGAGTTTCGCCGCATGTGCGACAACTCGCCCATTTGCATTTGGATGTCCAACACCTCGGGCACCGGGTTTTTCTTCAACAAGGCATGGCGCTCCTACACCGGGGAGGATGTGGTCGAGCGTTTCGATGAGTGGTATGAAAACATCCACCCGGACGAGCGCAACATGGTCAGCGCGCGCCATAATAAACATTTTGCCGCGCGCGCCCCCTACCGCGTCGAGTATCGCCTGCGCAGGCACGATGGCGTTTACCGCTGGATCATCTCGCACGCGTCGCCCTACTACGATTCGAAAAACCATTTCGCCGGCTTCATAAGCGTGTGCATCGATTTTAACGACCAGCACGAGTTTGAAAACACGCTTGCGATGCGCGCGCTCAAGCAGACCGCGCTCGCCGCCTACGGACGCCTCGCGCTCGAAGTGCGCAAGTTCGGCGAGCTCACGCACAAGGCGGTCAACGTGATTCTTGAGACGCTTCACGTCGATTGCGCCTACCTCGCCTCGCTCAACCACGACACGCACGAGCTCACCCTCGAGGCTTTCGCCTGCCGGCTCGGCCAGAACCCGCCGCCCGAGCTCGGCCATGTCAAACCCGCCGCGCTTTCAATCACGCGCGCGATGCAACTGGCCGACGACCGCGAAAATTTTCCGCTCGCGCAGCTCCTTGCCAGCAAGGGTATCCAGTCCTCGCTCATTTGCCCCGTCGGGTCGGGCGGGCAACTTTACGGCTACTTTTTTGCCAACACGCGCAGCGTCCGCACGTTTTCCTCGGACGCCGTTGATTTCATTCAGGGACTTTCCAACGTCCTTGCCGCCGTGCACCAGCGCGAGCACGCCGAGAAGGCGCTGGCCGAAAGCGAGCAGAAACTCCTGCAGGCGCAAAAAGTCGAGGCCGTCGGGCTCCTCGCGGGCGGCATCGCGCATGATTTCAACAACCTGCTCACTGCCATTTGCGGTTACACCGAGCTTCTTCAAAAAGACATCACCCAGCTTTCGCTCAACGAGGCCGCCACGCGAACGCTCCGCGCGCACACCGCCGGCATCGAAAACGCCGCGCTTCGCGCCTCCAAGCTCGTGCGCCAGCTCCTCACCTTCAGCCGCACCCAGTCAACGCAAATTGCCCGCATAGACATCAACGCCCTCATCCTCGATTTCAAGGACCTCATCACGGCCTTTCTTCGCAGCGGCATCCACCTCGAGCTCAAGCTCGGCCCCGAGCCGGTCTACGCCTATGTGGATCGCAACCAAATCGAACAGGTCATCCTCAACCTCGCCATCAACAGCCGCGACGCCATGTCCAAGGGTGGAAGCCTGACGATCAGTGTTGCCAGCGCGGAGGTCGCGGCCTCTTCGGAAGCCAACGGGCTCGAGCCGGGCCGTTACGCGCAAATTTCCATCGCCGACACGGGCTCCGGCATACCGCCCGAGATTCAGGATAAAATTTTCACGCCCTTTTTCACCACAAAACCCAAGAGCCGCGGCACCGGTCTCGGCCTGGTCACTTGCGCCAACATCGTTAAGAACGCGCGCGGGAAAATCAGCTTTGAGACCGCGCAAGGCAAGGGGACGACATTCACGCTGCTCCTCCCCGACATTGCGCCGGCGCGGACAGTCGCGCCCGCCGACGCCTCGGTGTCGCCCTTCTTTCTCGAACGCGACAGCAACCCGCCGATTCCCGCGCCGCGCGCCATGCCGGACGCGCCCTCGGACGAACCCGACCTGCCCACCGGCGCCGAGACGATCATTCTCGTCGAGGATGACGCAGCCATTCGCGAAGTCACCGCCGCCATCCTCGAATCACTCGGCTACACCGTGCGCGCCTATGGCACGGGCGAGGCGCTCCTCACGCAATACCGCGTCGATGTGAACACCGTGCTCGCCGACGCCAGGCTCCTCATCACCGACATCAACATGCCCGGCATCAGCGGACGCCAGCTTGCGGACCGCATGCGCGCCATGCACTCCGGGGAGATGCGCGTGCTCTTTATATCGGGCTTTGTCACCGCCTCCCTTCAAAAAAGCACCGCGCATTTCCTCGAAAAACCTTTCACTCGCGACATCCTTGCCAGAAAAGTGCGTGAAGTTTTGGATGAATAACCTTTCGCTCCATTTCAATGGATCTCATCACAACGCCCGCATTCATATTCTGCCTGTGCACCGTCGTGTGCATTGTGCTCTGCCACGCCATCTGGCGCTGGCGGGAAAATCGCAACAACGAGCGCGTCACACCCGGCTTCAAGCTCCTGCGCGGCCCCGGTGAATCGCTCCAACGGCAAATCGCCGCCATCGACGACAAACTTTTCTCGTGGCTGCTCAACATCCTCGGACTCCCGCTCATCATGCTCGCGAGCACGGCGGGCGCCTACCTCCTGTCCGGAAAAACGGCGTTCGACGGATTTGTCGCCATCCTCATCCAGTATGTGCTGCCCCTTGTTTTCATCTGGACCCTCTACTCGACGATCCACCTCCTGCGCCTCCTCTCCAAGCGCCGCAACCTCTACCTCGGTTATTTCGGCGAGCGCATTGTCAGCGAAAGCCTCGACCCGCTGCGCGCAAAGGGAGCCTGCGTTTTTCACGACGTTCCGGTTTCGGCGGAGCAGGGCCGCGTCAATATTGACCACGTCGTGATTTGCCCCGCCGGTGTTTTTGCCATCGAAACCAAAACCCGCCGCAAAGGCCCCGTGCGCGAAGGCCGCGCCGACGGCAAAATCATCTACGACGGCGCGCAACTCGCCTACCCGTGGGGAGAGGACACCTTCGGCATTTCCCGGGCTGCGAACAACGCGCTTTGGCTCGAAAAAACCATCGCCAAAACCGGCATTCCAAATGTGCCCGCGCACGCCATCCTCACATTCCCCGGCTGGCGCGTCGAGCTGACGGACTCCGCCGCCAACAGTGCCGTGCGCGTGCTCACACCCGCGCAAATCCCCCTCCACCTCGAAACGCTGCCGCCCAGGCTCGCAGCAAACCAAATCAAGCAACTCGCGCAACACATCGAAACCCTCTGTCGCGATGTGGAGTTCTAAAAAGTGGCCCGGGCCGCCAGCCCGTGACTTCGCCGACCGCTCCGCATGACCCTCGCCGAAAAACAACAACGCCTCATCGACGACTTCCTGATTATTCCCGATCCGCAGGAACGGCTCGCCGCCGTCGTGGCGCATGCAACCCGCGCGCCCGCGCTTGATCCCGCCGAACGCATCGACGCCAACCATGTCCCCGGCTGCGTTTCGACCGTGTGGCTCGTTGTCGAACTTGATCCGGTCACGCGCCGCCTCCGTGTGCGCGCCGACGCCGAATCCCCGCTCGTCAAAGGCCTGGTCGCGCTCATCTGCGAACTCCACGACGACACCGATCCCGCCGACGCCGCCACATTTCAGCCGGAGCTTTTGGAAAAACTCCACCTCGCCCAAAACCTCTCGCCCACCCGTCGCGCCGGCCTGCTCGCCGTGCAAAAACGAATCAAGGAAAAGGCCGAAAGACTAAAAGGCTGAATTAATCCAAGACAAACTACGCCTTAAAATCTTCAAGTTTTCCGATTTCAGCCCTTCAGCTCTTCAGTCTTTCAGCCTTTTGTATCACGACGCCCACAATCACCTGCAAGACCCCGCACTCGCGCCGCACCTCGACGAGATCGCCGCGGCCTATGCCGAAATCGGACTTGAACGCGCCGTCGTCAACGGCACCTGCGAAGCCGATTGGCCCGATGTCACCGCGCTCGCCCGCCGTTACCAATTTGTCCTCCCCAGCCATGGCCTGCACCCGTGGGATGCCGGCAACCGCACGCCAAACTGGTTCGACACACTCCGCGCCACCCTTGACGCCAATCCCGGCGCGCACATCGGCGAAATCGGCCTCGATCGCTGGATAATTGATCGCGCGCGTCCCGACGATCCGCGTCTCGCCGGGCTCCGCCGCGCTCCGCTCGACGAACAAGCCGAAGTTTTTCGCGCCCAACTCGCGCTTGCCGCCGAGCGCAATCTTGCCGCGAGCATCCACTGCCTCGACGCCTTCGGCCTGCTTCTAAAAATCCTCGAAACCACGCCGCTCCCCGTGCGCGGTTTTCTCCTGCACGCCTACAGCGGCCCGGTCGAAATGCTCCCGCAATTCATCAAGCTCGGCGCCTATTTCTCCTTCAACGGTTCGTTTCTATCAGAAAAAAACACCCGCCATCGCGAAGTTTTCCGCCAAATCCCCGTCGAGCGCATTCTGGTCGAAACCGACGCGCCCGCCATGCCCGCGCCCGCGAAATACCGCCCGTTTTCATTTTCTGCGCCCGACGATAAACTGAACCATCCCGCCAACATCGCCGACACGCATGCCGGACTCGCCGGCGCGCGAGAGGTTGGGCCGGCGGCGCTCGGCGTTTCTCTCGCGCAAAATTTCGCGCGCCTCTTCGGCGGATAGTCCGGCGAATGCCCACGACGACGTTTTTTGCATTTAATAAGGACTCGCCCTAAATCTCTTTTTCGTTTCCTTACGAGATTCTCAATTTTTTCGTGTAGCTGATTTTTTTATTTATCAACATGGCTTACAATACCGCACTCATCACTGGAATAACCGGCCAAGACGGCGCTTATCTCGCCAGGTTGCTTCTCGGAAAAGGCTACAAGGTTTTTGGCGCATATCGACGCACCAGCTCCGTTAATTTTTGGCGGCTTGAGGAGCTGGGTGTCACCGGGCATCCCAACTTGCAGCTTGTCGAATATGATTTGACGGATCTGGGCGCGACGATCCGGCTTTTGCAGACGGCCAACGTGACGGAGATCTACAATCTCGCCGCCCAGAGTTTTGTCGGCGTGTCCTTTGAGCAGCCCGCCACCACCGCGCAAATCACCGCGCTCGGCCCGCTCAATTTGCTCGAGGCCATCAGGATCGTGAACCCGCAGATTCGGTTTTACCAAGCCTCCACCTCCGAAATGTTCGGCAAGGTTCAGGCCATTCCGCAGTCGGAAACAACGCCCTTCCACCCGCGCAGCCCCTATGGCGTTGCGAAACTCTACGGGCACTGGATCACGATCAACTATCGCGAATCTTACGGCATTTTCGGAGCCAGCGGCATCTTGTTCAACCACGAGTCGCCTCTGCGCGGGCGCGAGTTTGTGACGCGCAAAATCACGGACGCCGCCGCCAGAATCAAGCTGGGCACGCTCGACGTGCTCGAGCTCGGCAACCTCAACGCCAAGCGCGACTGGGGCTTCGCCGGGGAATACGTCGAGGGCATGTGGCGGATGCTTCAAGCGCCCGAGCCCGACACGTTTGTCCTGGCAACGGGACGCACCGAGACGGTTCGCGATTTTGTGATCATGGCGTTCAAGGCCGTCGGAATCACGCTCCAGTGGAAGGGCAAGGACGAGCAGGAAATCGCCGAGGATGCCTCCACGGGAAAACTCCTCGTGCGCGTCAATCCAAAGTTCTACCGTCCCGCCGAGGTCGATTTGCTCATCGGCAGCCCGGCAAAGGCAAAAGAGGTCCTTGGCTGGGAGCCGAAGACCACGCTTGAGCAACTTTGCCAGATGATGGTCGAAGCCGACATGCGCAGAAACACAAACGGCGGAGGCTCCTTTTAACGCTTTAGGCTTTTCGCAACCCGCCCAAGCCTTCTTTGCAACATGCCCGAAAAAAATGCGTTCATAACCGGAATCACCGGACAGGATGGCTCGTATCTCACCGAGTTGCTTTTGGAAAAAGGCTACGCGGTGCACGGGCTTGTGACGCCGCTCGAGTCCGCCGCCAACGGCAACCTTCGCCACCTGGTCGCCGACCCCGCCATCCTCGGCAAGCGCCTGTTTCTCCACGCCGGCTCATTCGAGGAACTCACGCATCTGCGACGCATCATCGACCGGACGAAGCCCGATGAGTTTTACCACTTTGCCGGCCAGTCCAGCCCGCGCCTCAGTTTCGAACTGCCTGAAGTCACGGCAAGCAGCGTTGGGATTGCCACGCTGCGGCTGCTGGAAATCCTGCGCGATCTGCAACACCCGACCCGGTTTTTCAACGCATCCAGCGCCGAGGTGTTCGGCACGCCCGCCAATTCCCGCCAGGACGAGCAGACGCCCGTCAATCCCGCCACGCCCTATGGCGTGGCAAAGGCCTTCGCGCAGCAGATGACGCGCATCTACCGGACCGCCCACAAGCTCCCGGCGTGTTCGGCGATACTCTACAACCACGAATCCCCCCGCCGCAACGAGTCCTTCGTCACCATGAAAATCGCCCGCGCCGCGGCGCGCATAAAAAAGGGGCTCCAGGCGGAGCTAAAACTGGGCAGCATGACGGCGCAACGCGACTGGGGCTGGGCGCCCGACTATGTCGAAGGCATGTGGCGGATGCTTCAAGCCGATCAATGCGACGACTACATCCTGGCGACAGGCGAGCTGCACAGTGTGGCCGACCTTGTCGAAAAAGCCTTCCAATGCGTCGGCCTGAACTGGCGCGACCACGTGAAACAAGACCCCTCCTTGATGACCGCCGCTGAACCGGTCGCCCCATGCGGCAACCCCGCCAAGGCTGAAAAACAGCTAAACTGGTCCCGAACCGTAAACTTCGACAGCATGGTGGAGCGCCTCGTGGCATCCCAATACGACAGTGCCGGGTGATGCTTTTTGCCGTGGAGAACATAATATACAAAAAGCACGCGACATGCCGGTGTCCGGCGAAATGGTAGCCAGCGACCTTTATATCTTCGTGCCGCACACATAATATTGCCCCCCGAACGGAATCCACGACGTGTATTTTTCAAGAGGTCTGAGGAATGACAAATACCCCGGGAAAAACACCCTGAACCGGGTTGCGCATTTTTGAAGGCCGGCAGCGCGCATTATTTTTTTCGCCCTCCAAAAATGGACCAGTTTTGCGTTGATATCAAACTCGCACCTGCTGACAGCGTATAATGTCAGCGGGTTCAGCGTGTTGTGCTCGAATATAATAAAGAAGCCGCCCGGCTTTAGCACACGCCTTATTTCTCCCAAGATCGGGATGTGATCCGCATGGTCAATGTGGTGGAACACGCATGCCGCGAAAACTATATCAAATGTATTATCCGGGGCAGCGATCACATTTGAATCCAGAAAAAGCGTTTTGCATTTGGGAAAAGCGGCGGAAAGCCTGTTCAGGCTTTCCGGGGAAACGTCAGCGGCCACCAAATTGGCATCCGGAAAAAAAGCATTCCAGTAAGGCACGGACGCGCCTGTTCCGGAGCCATAGTCCAGTATTGAAATGTTTCCGGAGCGCTTTTTTTTCAGCGCAATTTTATAAACATCCTCAATTTTATATTTGGCAAAATAATCCAAGTTTTCACCGGAAAACCCTATGCTTTTTTTGTGAAATTTTTTATAGGAATCAGCATACTGATCAAATTCAGGCTTATTATCGTTTTCCTTCGGGGTCATATTGAAGTTTAAAAGAGTTTTTGGCTGGAATTTTTTGGAGGCCCGCTCTTATTTATTAAAAGTTGAGGCGCTCCCGCTCCACGACGAGCGGGCGTTTGGTGACCTTTGTGTGGATCGCTCCTATATATTCACCCAAAATGCCGATAAAGATGAGCTGGACGGCGCCAAGAAAGAAGAACCCCACGACCAGGGGCGCAATGCCGATGGAAAATTGATACCAATAGATCAGTTTGAACACCAGATATACCATGCCTGTTAAAAAAGAAAGGGCCGCCAGGATGAAACCGGTAAAGGCGGCCAGTCGCAAAGGCACTTTGGTGTGACTGGTAAAGCCCAGCATCGCGATATCGTAGAGCGCGTAGAAATTAAAACTGCTTTTGCCGCGCTTGCGCACCGGCTGTTCGAAATCAATGGTCGCCACCGGATATCCGAGCTCGCTTATCTGGCCGCGAAAATAGGGATAGGGGTCGCCCATCTCGCGCAGGTGCTGAATAACCTCCCTGTCATAGAGTCCAAACCCGGTGAAATTTTTCAGCAGGGTCACATCCGCAAGCTTTCCTATCAAATCGTAATAAAAACTGCGAATGGCGAACATGAGTCGCGATTCCTTGCTTCGGTTCTTGATGGCGGCGACAACCTTGCGCCCCTGCTCCCACAACGGGATGAATTGTTCGATGATCTCGGGAGGATCCTGCAAATCGGACGCAAGGTAGATGACCGCGTCGCCACGCGCTTGCAGCAACGCATGGTGAAACGAGCGGACAAAGCCAAAATTGCGCACATTAAAGATCACCTTGATGCGCCGGTCCTCGCCAGCGAACGCGCGCAGCACATCACCGCTTTTATCAGTGGAGCAGTTGTCTATTATAATGTATTCCCAGTTGTATTGCGGAAATTTTTTGGCAACAGCGAAAACCCTGCTGATCAAATCGGGTAGGTTTGCCTCTTCATTGTAACAACCGCTGACTACAGTGATGGTTTTCATATGCTAAGATAATTACGCAGGCGTTCGGCGTCCCCCCAAAAGGCAAAGGGCTCGAAATCACGATATGGATAATGACCCAGGTCCAGCGCGATGCTGGCGTTGTGCTCCGCAAGCCAGTTTTCCACCATGCGCCGGACGGTGGTCGGGCGACCGGAGCAGACGTTCACGACGCCCGTGCGTTTGGAGGTGGCGAGGTCGCATAACATGCGAGCCATTTCCTTCACTGGTAAATAATCGCGCAACTGTTCACCTCCGGACATGCGAAATGAGCGCTCTTTTTTTGCGAGTGCGCGCATCAGTTGGGGGTAAAGAGAATTGGGGTTTTGCCCTTCACCGTAGGTGTAAAACGGACGCGTCCACAGCAATTCAAAGGAACGCCCGGATTGCATGAACTCAAGCTGGCGCAACAGGCTGTATTTGGCCAAGCCATACCATGTCGAGGGGTGGCATGGTTGCGTTTCCTTCAAGGAGCCGTTTTGCAGCCCATACTCGGAGCAGCTGCCGGCGATCACCATTCTGGGCAAGCCGCCTTCGATCAGCCGCGACAGGAAAGTGAAGTGGCGGGGCAGTTCCCTGGTCATGTGCAAGGGGGATTGAACATTTCCGACCCCTTCCCATGCCAGGTGAATAAGCACATCCGGCGCGCCTATGCGTTCGTAAATATCGTCGCCCGCGGAGTCCAAATCGACTGCAATGGCGGACGGGACGACGCCCTGCCCGGCCAGCCAGTCCAAGCCGGGACTGGCAGTGTCGCGGCAAAGCACTGTGACTGTGTGAGGTGTGGCGAATAATGCCTTGCAAAGGTGCCTGCCAATGAAGCCGGTGGCTCCGGTGAGAACGATCTTCATGCTGTGTCGTGTGTGCTAAAGACGGTGTGGCACGTCAAGTCCAGGGCAAGTGCTTGGCGGCTGCGTTTGCCGTGTAGTTTAAAATTTGGTGTCGTGTGTGCGCACCGGCATTGGAAGGCTGCTCGGCTGCAATGCGATACCACTCAATCGTATGCGCGACCGTCTCCTCAAAATTCCACACGGGTTTCCACTCGAGAAGGTGCCGGGCTTTGTCAATGGCAAGGTTGAGAAGGGAGGCTTCATGCGGGGCCTTGGGATCGCTTTGATCGCTCCATTGGCCGGGCCAGTGCTTGAGAATTTCTTGCACGAGCGCGGCAACTGTGCGGTTCGCCTCGGGGTGCGGCCCAAAATTGAAAGCGCCAGTGTAGGCGGTTGCCGGAAAGTGAAAACGCCCGGGCAATTGACCGGAAAGTGCCACCGCTAGCCAGAGATAGCCTCCAAGCGGTTCCATCACATGCTGCCAAGGCCGCGTGGCGATTTTATTGCGCACGGGGATAGGTTCCTTGCGGACAAGGGCGCGGATGCAATCCGGCACGATGCGATCCGCAGCCCAGTCCCCGCCACCGATAACGTTGCCAGCGCGCGCCGAGGCCAGCCGTATCGGTGACCCGGCACTGGCGAAGAATGCCTGGCGGTAGGATTGGATTACAAGTTCCGCGGCGCCTTTCGAGGCGCTATAGGGATCATGCCCCCCCATCGGATCTTCTTCGCGATAGGCGTGGAGCCATTCTTTATTTTCGTAACACTTGTCGGTCGTAACAGCAACAATGGCGCAGGGGTTGGCGGCAAGCCTGGCGGCATCAAGCACATGCACAGTGCCCATGATATTGGTGTCATAGGTTTCAACGGGTTCCCGATAAGAATGGCGCACGAGTGACTGCGCCGCGAGGTGAAATATGAATTCAGGACGAATGGAGGCGACTGTGTCGCGGACGAGCGCCCGGTCGCGAATGTCGCCGATGCGGTGGCGCGAGCCAAGACGTGGCGCGAGGTCGAGTTGATCGAACAGGGCGGGCGTTGTTGGCGGGGGCAGGGAGAAACCGTGGACATCGGCGCCAAGGGCCAGCAGCCATTCAGTGAGCCATGCACCCTTAAATCCAGTGTGCCCGGTAATTAGCACGCGTTTATTCAAGAATACGCCGGAAAAACTTTTAATGTCATCAGGACTCATGTGTCACCAAACTTTCCACGGCGCTTTGCCTGAAGTCCACAATTGATCAAGATACTGGGTTTCCTGATAGGTGTCCATCGGTTGCCAGAAACCCTCGTGCCGGTATGCGTTGAGCTGACCGTCGCGCACGAGATCGTCCATCGGCTGGCGCTCCAGCATGATTCGCGGGTTGTCGGGCAAATAATTGAACATGCGATGATCGCAGACCATGAACCCGCCGTTGACGTAGGATTCCTCAAACTGGGGTTTTTCTGTGAATTGGTGGATGCCGCCGCCATCGCCGATGCTGATGATGCCGAAACGTCCGGCGGGATGCACGGCGGAAATGGTGCACACCTTGCCGGCATTGCGATGCGAAGCTATGGAGGCGTTGATGTCGATGGTGGCGAGACCGTCGCCATAGGTCAGCAGAAACGGTTCGTCGGCGGGGATATAGCGTTGAATGAGTTTGACGCGATAGGCGGTCATTGATTCTTCGCCAGTTTCGGCGAGTGTGACCTTCCAATCCACCTCATCATGAACATCGTGAAACTGCACCTCCGGCTTGGTGCCGAGCATGAGGGAAACATCCGAGGTATTCCACATGTAGTTGCGGAAAAACTCCTTAATCATGTGACCTTTGTAACCAAGGCAGAGGATGAACTCCTTGTGCCCATAATGGGCATAGGTTTTCATAATGTGCCAGAGGATGGGCCGTCCCCCGATGGGAACCATGGGCTTGGGGCGGTATTCAGTTTCTTCGCGCAAGCGGGTGCCTTTGCCGCCGCAGAGGATGACAACTTTCATCTGGAAAACAGTGCCCATGCCCGCGGATTTGTCTATCCTTTTGAACAGCGAGCGAAAAACGAAACCATTGACGCCAATGGGCTTGTTGTTCCTTTTGTCCCGAATGCACACCTTTCGCAAATCAGGACTGGCAGTATTGCGCTCCCCGGCGGTGATCTTGTTACTGCTGACGTTTGTGTTCTTTGCCGATTTGTTCCTGACAGGAAAAACTTTCCTGCTGCGTGACGGCTTTTTTCTTATAATAAAAGCGGACTTGTATGGCTTGCAGACACTGGCGGACGGTAGTTTTCCATTTTGGGATACGCAAGGGGCGGGCAAACCATACATGGAAAATCCGGGCACGGGTTTTTTCTATCCACTCTCGCTGGTTTTTTCCATGTTTTCGGTCGGATGGGCGATCAATCTGTTTTGCCTTTTGAATGTGTGGCTCTTGGGACTTGGCGTCTATTTTTTCACGCGCCAAATGCAAATAGGGCGGACACCGTCGATGGTGGCGGCGATCAGCATCATGTTCAGCACCTTCACGATGGCGTATCTGGAATTTCTGATCGCCCTAGCTGCTATGCCCTGGATTTTTTTTATTCTTGGTGTTCTGGGGCGGTTTTATCACATCGCCAAGGAGGAGGGGGGGCGGACGACCGGAACAATATCCCTTCTATGGCGACACCGCGGGCTAATGGTTGCGCTGACTTTTCTGTTCGTCCTGTCATATTGCGCAAGTTACCACGAGTTTTTCGCCTATCCTTTCCTCGGATATTTATTGTTTATCATATTGACGGCTGCCATTGAAAAAAGTTGGCGACTGTTGCTTTCGATGAGTTTGTTTTGTGGCATCGGGGGCTTTATAGCCATGTTGATTGTGGTGCCGCAACTGGGGTTGATGTGGAGCTTTCTGCCATTCACAGAGCGGGCCATGTCGTTCGACGCGCGGTTTGACATGGCTTCATTGTCGGGCGCGCATTTATTGAAAGCGATATTCCCGATGATCGGGGGGCGCCCGGGCTTTCCCGATGTTTATTGGTCCCCGGGCACGTATGAATTTTGCATCGGCACATTTTACACGGGGGCGCTGGCATTGCTGGCGCTGCCGTTTGCATTTCTCTCGCGCTGGCGCGAACGCAGTCGCGCGGAGCGTGTGTTGCTGATTTGGGGTGTCATTTTGGCGGCGTTCGGCCTGATCATTTCCCTCGGCGACAACACACCGATATATCCCTTGATGTGGAAATATGTGCCCATGATGAATAAATTGCGCTTTGCCTCCAAGTTCCTGCTTTTGGTGCTCATGGGCGAAGTGGCGCTCGTCGGGCTCGGCGTCCAGTATATACTAAAAAACCGCAAGCCGCTTGAAAAACGCGCGGTTCTGGTATTGTGCGCCGAGGCATTGCTGGCCGGACTGGCGGTGATTTTGTTGGTATACGTCATCATGGATCCATCGCGAATGCCCGCGCTTTTTAATTACAAAGGCGCGCCGGTCCCCGACGAAAAACTGGCCGCCGTGCTGCCCAGTTTGCGGTGGTCCTGTGCTTTTCTGGTGCTGGCGCTGGGCTGGATAATATGGACATTGTGGCGGGGCGCCAGCCGCGCAACGCCATTGATTGCGATCGGGCTGGCGGCGATCAATTTGATCATAGTCTCGCGTCCGGTGCAGCCAACCGCGCCCGTCGGGGTGTATGACCGTGTGCCGGCCATGACCCGGCATGCCGCCGACAGCCGGTTTCGGGCATTTTCCTTATATGAAGGCGCGCACCAGTATTTATACGCCGATCCCCGCGTCGACATTTATGAATGGGCGATGGAGTCAGGTGTCAACGCGGCATGGTATCCGTATCCGAACGTGCATATATTGTATCAAAACGGCATTAAAATGCTGAAATATAATATATGGATGCAAAACATATATTCGGGCGATGAGACTGCTAAAAAAAATTTTTTGAATGCAATAGGAGTAAAATGGATCGTCGCCGGCGAGCAGTGGCCCAATATTCTTTGGGGAGGGGCGAAAAGGGAGGCGCGGGTTGTGACGAGGCCGGCGGCGATTCCTCGATTCGCCCTGTATCAGGACTGGCATCCGGTTGCCAGCGATGGCGAGGCGCTAAGGTATTTACAACTCGTTCCGAATTTGCAACTGCATGCGCGGCCAGCCATTGAAGAAACGAGCCTGTTGCGCGGGCGCGGCACGTCCAGCACCCTGCCTCCGCGAACCATGCAATCTTTTTCGGGTTCCCTGACGGTGACGAAAGAGAGCAACAGCCGACTTGAGTTCAAGACCAACGGTGAGAAAACACAATTGCTCGTTGTGAGTGACGCGTGGTATCCCGGCTGGAGCGCGACCATTGATGGCAAAGAAACTCCAATACATCGGGTGAATTACATGTTTCGCGGCGTGTTTGTCCCCCCCGGCGCGCATGAGGTGACGTTTTCTTTCTGGCCGGTAAAACTGGGCTGGTATTGTGCGGCGTCGTGCGCGGGTTTGTTAATGGCGCTAAGCCTGCTGGTGAGTTGCTGGCGAGATTATAAAAAATATGCAAAACCTGTCTCCTGATTTGATCATAGGTTCAAGGCGTTCACCTGTCGCGTTTGAAAATAAACACCACATCCTGGTTGTGATTATAGGTGGTTATCGGTTCGAATCTGCGCCAGAAAAGTTCGGGGCGGTAGAGGTCTTTCCATAACACATCCACTTTCTTTATCAGAACGTAGCGCCCGGGCTGGCGATTATAACGGGACATGACCATCTCTAATTCTCGCAGATAATGCGGGCCGAAAGCCACCACCCAGTCGGGAAGCTCCTCCCCTCTGAAATGCGCCGCCGGCAATGAGGCGAGTTCCGGATTGGCGCGGTCATCGAGTTGCCACGCATAGATCAACTTTGGCGCCAAAAACATCAATGGATAACAACCGTCCAATCCGTTGCTGACATACACGGTGGAGCCAGGGGAGGCATGAGCGTTAAGCCAGTCGGCAACGGGGCGGTAGGGCTCTGGATTGGGATTGATGAGTTCCTTGACGTAGCACCATGTGGTCGATCTCGCGCCACACCATTTGAAAAACATGCCTCCGTGGGTGATGTTGCTGAAAAACACCAGCGCCGCCAACGGCAGCACCACGGCCATGCGCCCAAATGAAAGGCGGCACACCGCCCACGCTGTCAGCGCAACACCGAGCGGCAGCGCGGGGAGCAGATAGCGCACGTCGGCGACTTGGGTGGAGGAGACCAACTGCGTGGTAATGCCGGTCAATACAAGCGTCATTGTCACAATACCGATCAGCGCACGCAGCGCCATGGTCGGAAACGGTGTTTTTTTTATCCTCGCCACGCTCACAACGAAAGCCAGCAGGATTACCGGCCAGGAGAGAAATTCCACAACATTGATGTCGCGCAGGTGCCACCACCAAAGCACGAAACAATCCGTCAATTTATTCACCCATAAATTGCCACTGGTCCCGGTTTTGAGCGGGCACCAAACGAGGAAAACGAATGTGTTGATTATAATCTGCGGCATCCAGACAACCAGCCAGTCGCCGATGGACATCCGTCGCTCACGACGGCGCCACACCAGAAAATCCACGAACAGCGCGGCATAAACCATCACATACATTGTGTAATGGGAGGCAAACAGTAATGACGACGCGGCGGCCAGGCCTGCGAGCCAGCGTTTGCGTCCATCCCAATGCCAGTAGCACCACGCAATTACCACGGTTGCCAGCATCGCCAGCGCATAATAGCGGCAGTTGCGCGCATACAAAAAAAACGAGACATTGCCAACCATGCCCAGCGCCAGCGCCAGCAGATAGCGAAGGCTCGCCCGCCTCGCCCAAAACAACATCAGCGCCACAGTTGCCAGCCCAGCCAGGGCGAACGGCAGTCGCGCCTGCCAGTTGCCGACGCCAAACACAAAAAATGAGGCGCCCGTCGCATAATACATCGCCGGGGGCATGGCGCGAATTTTCTGGCCAACCAGCTCGCGTCCATTCAGCCAGGCCACGATGTTGCCGTTTTTTAACAGTGCCGACGTGTCTCCCGTTTCCGCCACGCTCTCGCTTACCAGCGCCGTCAGCGCCTCATCACCCCACAACGAGTAGGTTCCCAAATTCCAAAACGACAGGAACGCCGTCGCCAATAGCGCGCCAGCGATGATTATTGCCCGCCAGCGGCGGTCGCCGGTTGCCGTCGGTGACGGTGTGTCAGGCGTGTTGTCGGGATTGGTGTTCATTAAATTTTTTTCGGATTGGACTTTTCCTCAATTATCTCCTCCACGAGGTAGTGGGGGCGCCCTTTGATCTCGCGAAAGATTCGCGCCATGTATTCGCCAACGATGCCGAGGCATAACAATTGCACGCCGCCAAGCAGAAAGATGCCCACCGTTTGCGTGGCAAAGCCCATAACCATCCGTTCCGTCCACAAACCGAACCACTGCCCGATGCGTTGCACTAGCACCAGCATGGCGCAAAGCGTCCCGAAGAAACACAGGAACAGGCCGAGCCAAGAGATGAAACGCAGCGGTATTTCGCTGAAACTGGTGATTCCGTTCCATGCGTAGTTGAATAGCTTTGCGTAGGTCTGCTTTGGCGTCCCCGCCCGCTCGTGGCGGTCATACCAGACTGTCGCCTGCCGGTAACCGAGCCAGCAACGCAGCGCCGGCAAAAACAAATTGCGCTCGGGGAGCCGTTTTAATTCATCCACAACCACGCGGTCCATGAGGCCGAAGGTTCCGCTGTCCCGGGGCATCACATTGTTGGTCAGCCGGCCAAAAATCACATGGAAGCCCCGCAGCAGCAGCCCGCGAACACCGCGCTCGGGGCGCGAACGCCGACGTCCCACAACCAGTCGCGCGCCTTCGCGCCAGCGGGCGATCATTTCGGGAATAAACTCCGGGGGGTCCTGCAAGTCGGCATCGAGAAAAACCACGGCATCCCCGCTGGCGTGGTCCAATCCCGCGCGATAGGCCGCCTGCTGTCCGAAGTTGCGCGTCAGGCACACGAGTCGCGCGCCCTCCATGCCGCGCATTTCTTTGCGCACACGCGCCGCCGTGTCATCACTGCTGCCGTCGTTCACCGCCAGCCACTCCCATTTGACCGAGGTGTCCTGAAATAATTTTCGCAGCGCGGCGGCGAGGGCGGAAATCGTGTCGCTCTCGTTCCAAAGCGGCGTCACCACCGTGATGAGCGCTTGCTTGGAATCAGGCCGGGCGGCCGGCCCTGGGGATTGGGATGACGATGATGGATAAACATTATGTGCGCTCATAGCTTCATTCGTTTGAAGATAAATTCAGGAATCGACCTCACTACAAACATGATCAAGCGCCAGAAACAGGGAGTGTAAATCACGTCGCGTTTTTTCTCCGCCGCGCGCACAATGTTTCCTGC
Source organism: Ereboglobus sp. PH5-5 (assembly GCF_029504805.1). Classification (NCBI taxonomy): domain Bacteria; kingdom Pseudomonadati; phylum Verrucomicrobiota; class Opitutia; order Opitutales; family Opitutaceae; genus Ereboglobus; species Ereboglobus sp. PH5-5. The sequence continues at coordinate 85,106 of NZ_JAQFIT010000015.1, forward strand.
CGCACGGTCGGCGGACACTTTCAACGGGCTGCGGATATGCGCGGCCATCGGCGTGTCCACATAGCCCGGTTTGACGGTAAGCACCCGCACTCCCGCCGGGGACAGCCGGTTGCGCAGTCCTTGAAGAAAAACGGTTAATCCGGCCTTGGCTGAGCCGTAAATGTAGTTGCTCTGGCGGCCCCGATCGCCGGCCACCGAGGAGATTACCACGAGTGAGCCATGCCGCGCGGTCTCCATGTGGTTGGCAATTTCCCCGGCAAAAGAAATCGCGCTCAACAGGTTGATTTGAAAGGAATGCAACGCCTCGTCGAAATCACGCTCGCAGTCTTTTTGATTTTTGAGAACGCCGTGGCAAATGAAGGCCGCATCCATGCCGCCCAGCCACTCCCATGCGCGCCGGACCACTTGGCCGTGATTCGCACTCTCTTCAAAAACCACAGCCTCCACCTCCACTTTCACCCCGTGACGCAGCCGCAAGTCACGCGCCATAATGTCAAGTTTTGCCCCGGAGCGACCCGCCAGAAACAGCGTTGCGCCCGCCGCCGCAAGCCGCTCGGCAAGCGCTTGTGCGATGCCGGAGGTGGCTCCGATGATAAATGCTTTTTGAAGACTTGTTTTCATGGATAGGAGGGCTTGCTCAGAGAAGTCCTTTGGTGAGCCTCCGCCATGCGTTTGAGGAAAACGCCGGATCGATATACGCGCTGAATGCATTCAGATTGGGGCAGGTTCTTGCAAAGCACTCCGGCGGCATGAGCGCGTCCTTGCCTGGATTAAACACCGCGCCAGCGTCCTTCCCAATGCGGAAGATCTCATCGAAAAGTTTGCGCGTGCGCGTCCCTTTATTGGGGAAATCAATTCCGAGCGTGATCCCCGGACGCGGAAACGACATCAGGCCGGGCGAGCGCACATCTCCCATTGTTTTCAACACGGCCAGAAACGCGCCCTGCCCCAATCTGGCGGCTTGTTTGAAAATTTCCCTCAACGCTTCCTTGGCGGAATCGAACGGCAGTATGATTTGCGCTTCGTAAAACCCGGGTGTCCCATAGACACGCCTCCAGTTTTTGACCGCGTCCTGCGGATAAAAAAATGTCGAATAGTGCTGAAGTCCGAAGGTTCTTTTTCGCAACTGTCGACTATAGTAAAGCTGGTTAAAAATGCGGATGGACGTCCGATTCAATGCGAATGACGGAAACCCCGGGGGAAAATTCAACGGCGGTTCCCGATGCGGTTTGAGCCCGCCAGTATCGCTATCGGTATTGTTGCCTTGCATCAAGATTCCCCGTCCCCCCGCGACACAATCCACCCATGCGACCGTGTGCTCAAATTTTGTGTTGGAGCCTTCGGACACCTCGAAAAACTCGTTCAGGTTGCGAAACTTGATGGATTCGGTTTCGATCATCGCATTGCGAATGCGCCGCAGGCGAAACTCCACCCACGTGATCAATCCCGTGAGTCCCATGCCGCCGATCGTTGCTGCAAAATAATCGCTGTTTTCCGTGGGTGAACATACGAGTCGCCGGTTGTCCGAGCGCAGCAATTCAAAACGTGTGACATGACAGCCAAACGTTCCCGCGCGATGATGATTCTTGCCATGCACGTCATTAGCGACGGCACCGCCGACGGTGACAAATCGGGTGCCCGGTGTTGTGGGTAAAAACCAGCCGCGCGGAACGACAAGGCGCAACACCTCATCAAGGCTTGTTCCTGCTTCGCAACGGATGAGCCCCGAGTTTTCGTCAAAATCCAGCATTCGATTCATGGCTCGGGTGACAATCACAGTGCCCCCATCGTTCAAGCAAACATCCCCAAAACTGCTGCCCAAGCCATATGGAATCAATGTTCCGCCCGATGGTAATTTCGGCAGGGGCTCGCAACTCCATCGAGCCTGTTTCAACCATGATTTAGTTTTAGGGTTTCTCGAAAAATTTTCGACAACATTCATCTCTCACCTCCCGCCAGCAACGATGTGGCGTCATTTTTCGACAGCACAGGCGCCTCTGGCACCGCGCAGCCAAGTTCGCGGGCGAAGTAGGTGCAAACTTCAGAGCCGATAAGTCCTGACGAACCGGTGACGAGTAGTTTCTTGGGCATGAGTTTTGGCGAAAAAACGTAAGCTAGTTGTGAATGTGTGGATGTAAAGAGCGTAGCTGAACGCCCGGCGTGCCCGCGGGCTTTGGTGTTATGGGCGACGGGGGTCAGCTCAAATCCCGGATGCTGCCGAACTCGGGGTCGACGAGGCGGCGGTAGGTGCGGACGATCATGCCGTCGGTCAGGCCGGCGAGCCAGTCGCAGATGCAGCGGGCCTTGCCTTCGCGCGTCTTGGCCTCGTTGATTTGGTGCGCGGCACGGATGGGGATGACTTTGATCGCACGGCGGGCTTGGGGCGGCTCGACATAGTTTTCCCATGCGGCTTCCCAGAGCGTGTGCAGCACGCGGCGGGCTTTGTATTCGATTTGCTGGAGTTGCGGGCTTTCGAAAATGATGTCGTTCGCCATTTTCTTGTAGAACTCGGCCTCGGCGACGGCGGCGGGCGCGATGGTGAGTTCGAAGCGGTAGCGGTTGGTGAGCGACGACATGAAGTTGATGCGTTCCTTCAGGCGCGTGGCGCGGACGAAGGTGCCGATTTTCGCCGCGAACATGCGCTCGAGCTTGTCGGCGCGAATGCCGTCGATGAGTTTCCTCAAGCAATCACCACGGGCTTTGGCGCTGAGTTTGAGCGGGCCGGTTTGCGCGGTCCAGTGAGATTCCGTTTTTTCGGCCCAGGCCTCGATGCGTTCGATTGTGAGAAAACCGGCTTTCACGCCGTCGACGATGTCGTTGAGCGAATAGGCCGCGTCATCGGCCCAGTCCATGATCTGGCATTCAACGGACTTGAATGCGTTGAGCGCGAGGCCGTCGTGAAGCTCGCCGGGGATCTTGCGGTTCGCGAAAACAAATGAGCGCTGCTTTTCCTGATAATCGTAGAGGAAGTGGTTTGTTGGTTTCGCCTCGGAGCCGGTGAATTCGCGGTAGAGTTTTTTGTATTTGAGAACACCGTCGGTGAGGGCGCGCGTGGGCTGCATGCCGCGCACGGCGGTTTCGGATTCAAAGATGGTCTCGCCGAGGAGGCGGAGCGTTTGCGCGTTGCCCTCGAATCCCCCGTGGTCGCGCATGATTTCTTGAAGCGTGCGCTCGCCCGAGTGGCCGAACGGCGGATGCCCGAGGTCGTGCGCGAGGCAAATGGCTTCGACGAGGTCGTCGTCGATATAAAAATCGGGGGCGAGAAGGCCGCGGCTCGGGCATTCCTCCGAGGCGAGATAGTGGCAGATGGAGCGGCCGATTTGCGCGACTTCCATGGAGTGCGTGAGGCGCGTGCGGTAGAAATCGTATTCGCCGGAGAGGAACACCTGCGTTTTCGATTGGAGCTTGCGGAAGGCGTGCGAGTGAATGAGCCGGTCACGATCAACCTGAAACGCGCTGCGATAGTCTTTTTTGCGGGGTTCGCCGAGCGTTTGCGTGTCGAAGCCGGAATAAAACCGATTGTGTTTCATGGAAGGTAAGCGGCGAGTTGAGCATGAATGCGGCCGGGCAGGCGATGTTTTTTGCGAGTAGAGAAAAATGTGGAAATTAAGGGGTCCGCGGCGCGCCGCCGGGGGGATATTTTTATGTAAGGCGTGCTCGCTTTTGTCTTTGCGGCGTGTTCAGTTTGGACTCTGATTTTTGAGCATCATTTTTCAGCTACCCTTTCATACCATGAGAAAAACACTCCGAGGCGTTCATGCGTTTGTTTTTGCACTGGCGACCGTCGCGCCGCTCGCGCTTTCAGCGGGTCCGTGGGAGCCGCTTTTTAACGGCAGGGATTTGTCCGGTTGGAAACAGGTCAACGGCACCGCGCCCTACAAGGTCGTCGATGGCGCGATCATGGGCACGACGGTGCCGGGTTCGCCGAACAGTTTCCTCGCGACCGAAAAGCTTTACGGCGACTTCATTCTCGAACTCGAGGTGATGCAGGACGCGCCGAGCAACAGCGGCATCCAGTTCCGCAGCGAGTGCCGCGCCTCCGACGGGCGCGTGCACGGCTACCAAATGGAAATCGACCCGACGCCGCGCGCGTGGACGGGCGGCATTTACGATGAGGCGCGGCGCGGCTGGTTTTACACCGGCGCGATGAGCCATGCCGCGCGCGATCTCTACAAGCTCAACCAGTGGAACCGCGTTCGCATCGAGGCCATCGGCCCGTCGATTCGCACTTGGATCAACGGCGAGCCGGTCGCGCATGTGATCGACGACATGGACGCGCGCGGATTCATCGCGCTGCAAATCCACTCGATCTCGAAGAAGAAGCCCGAGGAGGCGGGCCGTCGCGTGTTCTGGCGCAACATCCGCATCCAAACCACCGACCTCAAGCCCTCGCCGGCGGACTCGCTTTTCATTCGCAACGTCATCGCCAACAACCTCGCCGACGCCGAGCGCGCGCAGGGCTGGAAGCTTCTCTGGGACGGCAGGACGACCGCGGGCTGGCGCGGCGCGGGCAAGAAGGCGTTTCCCGAAAAAGGCTGGCGCATCGAAAACGGCGAGCTGGTTGTCCAGAAATCCGACGGCAGGGAGTCGCAGAACGGCGGCGACATCGTGACCGAAGCGGAATACGCGGCGTTCGAGGTTGCGCTGGAATTCAAGCTCACCAAGGGCGCGAACAGCGGCATCAAATATTACGTGACCGAGAAATACGTGACCAAGGGTTCCGCCATCGGGCTGGAGTTCCAGTTGCTCGACGACGCGAATCATCCCGACGCGAAACTCGGCGCCGCGGGCAACCGCCAGCTCGGCTCGCTTTACGACTTGATCCCGATCAACCGGATGCCGGGCAGCCTTGGCGTCAAGCCGCGCCTCGGCGAATGGCAGCACGCGCGCATCATCTCGCGCGCCGACGGCACGGTGGAGCATTGGCTGAACGGCATCAAGGTTGTCGAATACACGCGCGGCTCGCCACTCTTCATGGCGCTTGTGGAACGGAGCAAATACAACAAGCACGAGGGCTTCGGCCTCGCGAAGAGCGGGCGCATTTTGTTGCAGGATCACGGCGACGAAGTGCGCTTCCGCAGCATCAAGCTCCGCGAATTGTGACGAACAACCAGTTCCCGCCCGTTTCACGTTTATTCACCCATCACCTTCACCCTTCACTCTTAGATGAATCGTCGCACGTTTATACAAAGTCTCTCACTCGCAGGGCTTGCCGTCGGGGCAGGCAGTTTGTCGCCGCGCCTGTTCGCGCGTGCGCGCGGCGCGAACGACCGGATTCGCGTGGGTCTGGTCGGGTTTGCCGACCGGTCGCGCGACACGCTCATCCCCGCGTTCCAACGACTGGCGGGCGAACTGAATTGCGAGATCGTCGCCGTTTCCGACATCTGGAACCGCCGCCGCGATGAAGCCGTTGCGTATTTCAAAAAAAAATACAGCCAGGACATCGCCGTTTATCGCAACAACGAGGAGATGTATGAAAAGGCCGGCCTCGACGCGGTCATCATCGCCACGGCGGATTTTCAACACGCGTTGCATTGCATCGAGGCGGTGAACGCCGGGTGCGACGCGTATGTCGAGAAACCCTTCGCCGAAACGATGGCGGACAATCGCGCCGCGCTCAAAACCGTGCGCGCCAGCAAGCAGATCGTGCAGATCGGCTCGCAACGGCGCAGCGGACGCGGTTACCACGCCGCGCATGACTACATAAAGTCGGGGCGGTTTGGTGACATCGTTTTTGCAGAGATGAGCTGGAATGTGAACCAACCCGGCCGCTGGCGCCGCCCCGAGCTCGTCGCGGGAATCAAGGAAAGCGATGTGGACTGGAAGCGTTTTCTCATGAACCGCCCGCGCGTCGCCTGGGACCCGAGAAAGTATGTCGAGTATCGCCTGTTCTGGCCGTATTCGTCGGGCATTCCCGGACAGTGGATGTGCCACCAGATCGACACCGTGCACTGGTTCACCGGACTGCCGCATCCGCGCAGCGTGAGCGCCAACGGCGGCATCTACATGTGGAAGGACGGGCGCACCAATTTCGACACGATGACATCCGTTTTCGACTACGGCCCGCTCGACGACCCGACGAGGGGATTCCAAGTCGTCTACACCTCGCGCTTCAGCAACTCGGCGGGCGGCGTGAAGGAGATTTATTATTCCAACGGCGGCGAGTTGAACCTCGACACAAACGAAGTTTCGCCGAAAGGCGGGCTGACCGAGAAACACGCCACGCGCATGAAGATGCGGCCAAACCGGCTCAAGCCCGCGTCGTTGAAAGGCGACGGCCCCGCCGCGACCGCCGCGAACACCGGCGTGGACAACATGGTGCTCGCGCACATGCGCAACTGGATGGAATGCCTGCGCTCGCGCAAGGAGCCTAACGCGCCCGTCGAGGCCGGCTACCAGCATTCCATCGCCACGATCATGGCCAACGCCGCCGCCCGCACAGGCGAAAAAGTGACCTTCGACGCCGCGCGCCAGGAAGTGCTCGCCGGCGGAAAAGTGTTTCACCTGTGATCCGTCGTCGTCGCGCCCCGCACCGGCATCCTTCCCGCGCGTCCGGTTTGCCCTCATGCCAAACCTTGACACCCCCGCCCGCGAACGCATAACCAATCAACCTTTTAACAATCGGAAAACACACATCCCTCAAACGTAACCAGCACATGCCCGCAGCAAACGACATTCGCAAAGGACAAGTTATCAAATACAATGGCGAGCCGCACCTCGTCATGGAAACACAACACCGCACGCCGGGCAATTTGCGCGCGTTCGTCCAGATCAAGATGCGCAACCTCCGCTACGGAAAGGCGCTCGACCAGCGCTTCGCATCGACCGACACCATCGAGGTTCTCCAGACCGACAAGCGCACGCTCGAGTTCAGCTACGCCGACCGCGACACCTACGCGTTCATGGATCCCGAGACCTACGAGCAGATCGAGCTCAACACGCAGCAGCTCGGCGACGTGGTCAACTACCTCGCCCCCGGCGGCAAGGTCGACATTCTCTTCGTCGATGAAAAACCGCTCAACGTCGATCTCCCCTCGGCCGTCGCGCTCAAGGTCATCGAAAGCGCCGAGGGCATCAAGGGCGACACCGCGAGCAACGTGCAAAAACCCGCCAAGCTCGAAACCGGCCTCACAATCCAAGTGCCGCTCTTTGTGAAGGAAGGCGAAGTCATTCGCGTGAACACCGCCGACGGCACCTACCTCGGACGCGCTTGAAGCGCACCTGAACGAAAAACGATTTTTCGCTTTTTAAAAACAGCCCGCCAAACCGCGGGCTGTTTTTTTTACCGCCTGCAATCAAGGAATTGTTCCTCGCGCACGCGTGCACTCCGGCGGCCTTCAATACCATCGCTTATTCATGGAAACACGGACGCCTTTTCCACTGCCTTGCGACTTGGCAAAGGGTGAAAATCTCGTGAAACTTCGCTCACTTTTCCAACAAAAACCACCACCAATCCATCCATGAATAACAACGAAAACCTGCCCGTCGTCCAACCCAAGCCCGAAGTTTCCGAAGTGCGCAAAGCCAGCTTTTGGGTCAGCCAGATATGCGTCATCATCGCGACCGTCCTCGGCGTGTATCTCGCCGCCACCCAGGGCCTCAAGCAGGCCATCGCGTTCGACGACATCCGCTCCGACAAAAACAACGCCTACCTGCGCATATCGCTCCGCACCGAGATGGCCGGCAATATCGAAGTCGTCAAAGACTACGTCGCCAAGGTGCGCAAGGACGGCTCGCTCGCATCCCGCAAACGCGCGCTCGCGCTCCAAACGTTTGTTTGGGACAACATGAAGTTCTCGTCCAACACCCTCGAAACCCCGTCCGAATTCCTCATGGCCAACGCGGACTTCCTGCGCACCATCACCTATCTCCACGGCGAGATAGCCGGCAGCGGCATCTCCACCGACAACGGACTCAAGCGCATGGAGGCGGCGATCAAAAAACTCGAGGAAACCGTGCTCCCGAAAATCGATTCCAATGTGGATGAACTTCGCACCAGTCTCAAAAAACGCGACATAGACATTTAATCCAGAAACGCCGGGCCCCGCCGCCCGGCATTTTTGCAATGGCGCCTCGCGCCCTCGCTTGCCAAACGCCCGCTTGTTCGCGAACCTGCCGTCAACATCTCCCAACAATAAACACCACACGCATAACTCCCCATGACCTATCACATCGCCCGCAACAACCAGCAACTCGGCACTTTTCTCAAGGATGAAGTAATCGCCCGCTACAACGCCGGGGCAATTCTCCCGACCGATCTCGTGTGGACCGACGGCATGGCCACGTGGGAGCCCGCCTCGAAAGTTTTCGGCGCGCCCGCCGCGCCTGTTCCCGCCGCGCCCCCGCCCGTCACCGGAGTTGCGGAGCCGATGACAACCATGCCTTCGCCGGGATTGGGCGCCGCCGGCCCCTCAATGGATACGCGCCAGCGTCCCGCGAACAACATGACGCTGGCGGTGGTGGCCACGGTGCTGAATGTTATCATATGCAATCTTCTGGGGCTGGCATGCTCGGTCATCGCGATTGTAATGTCAGCCCAGGTGAACAAAAAGTTTGACCAGGGCGATCTTTCCGGCGCCCAGAGCTCGGCCAAAACCAGCAAAGTTTTGGGATGGGTTGCGATAGGTTTGTTTGTTTTTGGCCTTGTCCTTTCAATCTTCGTTTTCGCAACGGGCATGATGGAGGCGATGAAACAATCCCGCTATTAACCAACATCCCGACGGCGACTGTGTGAAACATGGCGCAGGAGCAGCGAGACAAGCCCGCAAGTGGCTGGCTGCGCGCGGCGGCAATTATTTTGCCGCTGCTCATGCTCGCGGGGTTTGCGTGGGTCCGCCTCGCCGGGCCGGTTCCGCCGGCTTGGTATCCGCCGTGTCCGCTGCACGCGCTCACGGGGCTGTTTTGCCCCGGCTGCGGCTCGGCGCGCGTGTTTCATGACCTCGCCCACGGCAACTTCCGCGCGGCCTGCGGACACAACCTGCTCATTGTCGCGGCGATCCCTTTTATTGTTGTATGGGGCGTGCGCTCGTTGAACCGCGTTCTCCGGCGCAATCTCCCGCCGCAACAAGTTTCGCCCGGCCTGGCGCGTGTCGTGCTTGTTGCCGTTGTTGGCTTCATGCTCGCGCGCAATCTCCCGTGGTGGCCGTTCACGCTTCTCGCACCCGGCCCGTAGACGCGTTCAAAAATATAGATGTCTTTATCCGTCAAAACATCCTCGCCCTGAATGCGCAAACTCCGCTCTATTCAGCTTTTCATCGCACGATGATCGCGCCTGAACAGAATTCCGAGCTTCCCAATCCCCAAAACACCGCCTCCGCCTCGTGGCGTCGCGATTTGACATGGCTCGCGCTCATCCTCGTCGCGTGGTTCGGCCTCTTCCTCGGCTCGCGTCCGCTCAGCAATCCCGACGAGGGCCGCTACACGGAAATCCCGCGCGAGATGGCCGCGACCAACGACTACGTGACCCCGCGTCTCAATGGTGTGAAATATTTTGAAAAACCGCCGCTGCTCTACTGGCTCACCGCGCTTACCATCGAGGTTGCCGGCGTCAACGAGTGGACGGCGCGCGCATGGGTCGCCATTTTTGCGACGCTCGGCTGTCTCGCCACGTATGCCGCCGCGCGCGGGCTTTTCGGGCGCGCCGCGGGCTGGTGGGCCGCCGTCGTGCTCGCGACGATGCTGCTCTACTACACGCTCAGCCGCGTTGTGATTCTCGACATGCCCGTGTCGGTTTTTGTCGCGACCGCGCTTTTCGCGTTTCTGTTCGGCATACGCACGCCCGCCGGGCCCGGGCGCCGCTGGCTCTTCTGGGCGTTCTACGCGAGCATGGCGCTCGCCGTCCTCTCGAAAGGCCTCATCGGCTTTCTCCTGCCGTGCACCGTCGCGTTTGTGTGGCTGCTCGTGTTCAACCAATGGAAACGACTGCGGCCCTGCCATCCGTTCACCGGCGCGCTTGTGCTGCTCGCCATCGCCGCGCCGTGGCACGTGCTCGCCGCGCGCGCCAATGCCGACTTCGCGCAATTCTACTTCATCCACGAGCACTGGACGCGCTTCACAACAACCGTGCATGAGCGCTACCAACCGTGGTGGTATTTCGCGCCCGTGCTGCTCGTCGGCATTTTTCCGTGGACCGTCTTTGCGTTCCAAACGCTTCGCGAAAACGCGCGCGGCGGCTGGCGCGCGATTCGCAACGAGCGCGCCGACGAATGGTTTTTCATCGTGTGGGCCGTGGTGATTTTTCTCTTCTTCTCAAAATCGCAGTCGAAACTCCCGCCCTACATCCTGCCGATATTTCCCGCGCTCGCCGTGCTCATCGGCAAATGGCTCGCCGACGCGTGGCGCGCGCGCACGGCGCCGGGATTGCGCGCCGGCCTTGCGGTCTATGCGATTTTTTCCGCGCTACTCGGCCTCGCGCTCGCGCTCTGGCCCCTCGTCTGGTCCGTGCCGGAAAAACACGCCGCGGCCACCAAGCTCATCATCGGCGAGTCCATCTGGTTCGCCGTGATCTTCCTCGGCAGCGCCGCCGCGCTCGCCTGGTGCCTGCGCCGCGGAAAAATGCGCCGCGCCCTGGTCGTGATGACCGCCGGTTTCGCGCTCTGGCTCGCGTCGGGCAACCACCTCGGCGACGAACTCGACACGCGCTCCACAAAATCCCTCTCGCTCGAACTCGCCCGGCGCCTCGCGCCGGGCGACACCGTGTATTCAGTCGGTGAATACATTCAGGACGTCGCGCCCTACACCGGGCGCACGATAAACGTGGCGATAGATTTTGATCCGACGGCCGACGACGACCCTTTCGGCGAGCTCACATTCGGCGTGCGCGCCGAGCCGGAAAAGGCCGCGTCGCGTTTCATCGACAAAGCCGAATTTACCCGCCGCTGGTTTGCCGAATCGCGCGCCTATGCGTTTGTGCAAAAACGAAAGGCCGACCGCTATTTTTCCTCGCTGCCGCACACCGTGGTCGGCGAAACCTCGCGCTACCTGCTCCTTGTGAACAAGCCCGCCGCGCACTAATCAACACGACCATGTTTGCACAAAAACAAAACATCCACGCGAACGCCCCCGCAGGGGCGCGCCTCGCGCGCGCCCTCGCGTTCGCCCGCGTTGTGGATGCGCGCGCAAACAGTCTTTCGCAAACGAGGGCGCGCGCAAGGCGCGCCCCCACATTTCACGCATGAGCCCGATCGACGACACAAAGCCGTTTCTTCCCTTCACGCGCCCCGACATCGACGAGGAAACCATCGCCGGCGTCGCCGACGTGCTTCGCTCCGGCTGGATCACCTCGGGCCCGCAAGTGGAGGCTTTCGAGGCCGCGCTCTCGCAACGCTTCGGCGGACGCCCCGTGCGCGCCTTCAACTCCGGCACCTGCACCATGGAAATCGCGCTGCGCATCGCCGGGGTGGGGGAGGGCGACGAGGTCATCACCACGCCGCTTTCGTGGATCGCCACAAGCAACGTCGTGCTCGAAACCGGCGCGCGCCCCGTCTTCGTGGACATCGACCCGGCCACGCGCAACATCGACCTCGAAAAAATCGAGGCCGCCGTCACGCCGCGCACCAAGGCGATCATCCCCGTCGATCTCGCCGGCCTGCCCGTTGATCGCGACCGCCTCCACGCCATCGCGCAAAAACACAATCTCCGCGTCATCGAGGACGCCGCGCAAGCCGCCGGTTCCAAATGGCGCGGCAACCTCGTCGGCACAAAAGCCGCGAGCCGCGATTTCGCCTCCTTCAGTTTTCATCCCAACAAAAACATAACCTCCATCGAGGGCGGCTGCCTCGTCCTCAACGACGAACGCGAGGCCGCGCTTGCCGGGCAATACCGGCTGCAAGGCGTCGTCCGCACCGGCTTCGACGGGATGGATGCCGAGGTGCTCGGCGGCAAATTCAACCTCACCGATGTCGCCGCCCGCGTCGGTCTCGGCCAGCTCCGCCGCCTCGACGAGTTCAACGCAAAACGCCGCGCCCTCGCGCAACATTACTTCAAACTCTTCGACGCCCCCGCCGCGCGCGCCCTCAACCTCGGCCTGCCGCCCGCCGATTTTGAGAACAGCAACTGGCACATGTATCAAGTGGTGCTCCCCGAGGGCCCCGGCTGCCTCGCGCGCGCGCAAGTGATGGAAAAAATGCGCGCCGCCAACATCGGAACGGGAGTTCATTATCCGCCCATCCACCTCTTCACGCTCTATCGCAACCTCGGCTGGAAGCCCGGCGATTTCCCAAACGCCGAGCGCGTCGGCCGCACAATCCTCACGCTTCCGCTTTTCCCCGCGATGACCACTGATGACGTCGGGCGCGTGGTCGCGACGCTGGGCGAAATTCTTCAAAAGAAATGAACCGCGACATGGAAAGTAGCACAGACATTCCTGTCTGTGCAGAGAGACTTCACGAATCAAGGCACAGACAGGAATGTCTGTGCTACCTTCAAAGTTTCGCGTCCATTAGCGGTTGAAAAATTATGAGCACCGAACCCGCCTCCCTTACCCAAACGCCCTTCGCGCCGCCGTCCCTCGATGTCTCCATCGTCATTCCTGTTTACAACGAACAGGGCAACCTGCCGCTCTTGTTTCAACGGCTTTATCCCGTGCTCGACGCGCTCGGGCGCAGCTACGAAGTCGTCTTCACCAACGACGGCAGTGTGGATGCCTCCATCGAGCTGCTCACCGAGCAATTCAACGCGCGCCCCGATGTCACGCGCGTGATCGACTTCAACGGCAACTACGGCCAGCACATGGCGATCATGGCGGCGTTCGAGCGCGTGCGCGGCAACGTGGTCGTCACGCTCGACGCCGACCTGCAAAACCCGCCCGAGGAAATCCCGAGACTTTTGGAAAAAACCGACGCCGGCTACGATTGTGTCGGCGGCGCGCGCCAGAATCGTCAGGACAGTTTTTTCCGCCGCTACGCCTCGATGTTTGTGAACTTTGTGCGCCGCAGCTCGACGAACATTGAGATGACCGACCAAGGCTGCATGTTGCGCGCCTACAGTCGCGACGTTGTCGAGGGCATCGTGCGCAGCGGCGCGATCAACACCTTCATTCCCGCGCTCGCCTACACGCTCGCAAAAAATCCGACCGAGGTGCCGGTCGCGCACGAGGAACGGCATGCCGGCGTGTCGAATTATTCGCTAGGAAAACTCATCCGTTTGAACTTCGACCTCATCACGGCGTTCACGACGGTTCCGCTGCAACTGTTCACCATACTCGCGATGGCGTGTTCGGCGGGCAGCCTCCTGCTCGTCTGCGTGCTCGCCTTCCGCCGCATCTTCCTCGGCGCCGAGGCCGAGGGGTTGTTCACCCTTTTTGGAATTTTGTTTTTTCTCATCAGCGTCTGCATGGTCGGCATCGGCATCATTGGCGAATACGTGGGAAGAACGTATCAAGTGGTGAGGGGGCGGACGAGGTATCAGGTGAATCGGGTGCTGGAAAAATAATCCGAAAGAATGAACGCTCCATCTAAAAACGGTAAAATACCCCTAAAAAAAATCTCATCGGGATGTTTGAAGGGCATCTTAATATTCCTTGTTGTTGGTATTATTCTGTATGCAGGTTTAATATATGTTATCGATATCGTTACTACTAGGGCAAAAATAGTTGCAGCGACTTCTAACTTCAGGAACTTAGAAAAATATACGGCTACTTATTTGAAAAACCACACTGCTGATGGCAGTATTCCAATAACCGAGGGTGAGGGGCTGTCGGTTGTTGTGGTTGATGACAACGGTAGGGAAACACGAGCGGAATCAAGATTTTATACCCTTGAGCATATTTTGATGGCTTATGGTATTCAAGAACGTCCATTTCACTGTCGAGAACTTGGTAATGATAATTACAATTATCCATATAAAACATTTTCAACTGAAACTCGCGCATTTTTAAAAACTATCAGAAATTATGAAAAAAAAGCAGTGCCTTGTGATGATCAATCCTTGGACTGGACACCATATAATCGTGCAGAAGTATCTTTGATTGACTTGTCTAATTCGCAGGGTGCGTCAAAGAGTTTTCCTGTGATTGTTAAGAACGGCACAATAGATCGAATAAATTTCTACCTTGATGGCGTTGTCCCATTAAAAGGAACTCGCTGTGCCTATGTTGTTTTAAAGAATGTGAGTTATCGCGATGCGTGTGCTCTTTCCGAGCTAATCAATGGGGCGATGGACTGTTCCAGTGAAGCAGGCTTTCAATACGATGGGCGATTAATATTTAATAAACCATCAGCGGATAAGAAAACCGACGTATACTACTACCTGTGTCATACAGATTGATCAAGCTTATGGGTATTAATGATATTTTTCTTTTATTTGCGTCCATTGGTGTTCATTCGCGGTTAAAAAATAAAACATGAGCAAGCCCCGCATTCTCTTTCTCGGTTACAGCGAAGTAGGCTACGAGTGCCTTTCGCTTCTGCTCTCCCGTGGCGACAACGTCGTCGCGCTCATCACGCACGAGGACAATCCCGACGAAAAAATCTGGTTCAAGACACCCGCTGTTGCCGTTCGCGAGTATAATTCCGCAATCCGCAATCCGCAATCCGCATTCCCCGCCATTCCCATTTTTGCTCCCGCTTCCATCAACACGCCCGAATGGTTTGCGCGCATATGCGACGAAATCCGGCCCGACCTGATCCTTTCCGTTTATTATCGCAATATGATCAGCGAGCGCACTCTCGCGCTTCCGCGACTCGGCGCGTTCAACATGCACGGCTCGCTCCTTCCCAAATACCGCGGACGCGCCCCGATCAACTGGGCCGTTCTCAATGGCGAGCCGCGCATTGGCATGACGCTTCACAAAATGGTCAGGCGCGCCGATGCGGGCGACATTGTTGACCAGCAGGGCGTTGACATCGCCCCGCGTGACACCGCCGAACAGGCTTTCCGCAAAGTCCTCCCTTGCGCGCGCGCCATTCTCTCCCGCCAAATCGACGCGCTCCTCGCAGGCACTGCCCAGGCCACGCCGCAGGACGAATCGCAAGCGACCTATTTCGGCGGACGAAAACCCGGGGACGGACGTATTCAATGGACGGATACAAGCGTGCAAATCTTCAACCTAATCCGCGCCGTCACCGATCCCTACCCCGGCGCGTTCACGGATGTCCCACCCGTAGGGGTGTCGCTTGCGACGCCCGGCTTGCGTGGCACGGGCTTCCAGCCCGTGAATCCGAACACCCCCGCTCCAGCTCGCCTCATGGTCTGGTGGGCCGAGCAAATCGCCGCGCCGCGCCGCGCCGCGCCCGGCGAAATCCTTTCACTCTCACCGCTCATCGTCGCCACCGCCGACGGCGCGCTTGAGCTCACCCGCACCGAATGGCGGGGCGCGCCCGCGGCCCCGTTGCAAATCGGACAAATCTTATAACAGGCTCGCCCGCCCGCCGCCCTTGCCTTACTTTCCCATCATGCCACTCAAAGTCCTCATCCTCGGTGCCAACGGATTTATCGGAAGCTGCCTCACCGCCGCGATCCTCCAGCAAAAAGACTGGGAGGTTTACGGCATGGACATCGGCGACAACAAACTCATCGGCAGCCTCGGCAACCCGCGCTTCAAATTCGTCGAGGGCGACATCACCATCAACCGCGAGTGGATCGAGTATCACGTGAAAAAATGCGACGTCGTCATCCCGCTCGTCGCCATCGCGAACCCGAAGCAATACGTAATCGCGCCGCTGCGCGTGTTCGAGCTCGATTTTGAGGCCAACCTCGAGATCGTGCGCAAATGTGTTAAATATAAAAAGCGCGTCCTCTTCCCCTCGACCTCCGAGGTTTACGGCATGAGCCCCGACGCCGTGCTTGACGAAACGACCACGAACCCCGTTTACGGCCCCATCGACAAGCAGCGCTGGATCTACGCCTGCTCGAAACAACTCCTCGACCGCGTCATCTACGCCTACGGCATCCATGAAAACCTCGACTACACACTCTTCCGCCCCTTCAACTGGATCGGCCCGAAACTCGACAACGTGTTCGAGGCGAAGGAAGGCAGCTCGCGCCTCTTCACGCAGTTCATCAGCAACGTGATTTTCAAGAAACCGCTCCAGCTCGTCGATGGCGGCGCGCAAAGCCGCTCGTTCACCTACATCGACGACGGCGTGGATTGCCTGATGCGCATCATTGAAAACAAAAACGGAGCCGCCTCGCGCCGCATTTTCAACATCGGCAACCCGGCCAACAACGTCAGTGTCGCCGACCTCGCAAAAATCGTGATCGAAATCTTCCGCGAATACCCCGCCTGGCGAGAGCACGCCGATCAGGCAAAAATCGAAGTGGTTTCATCCGGCGAATATTTCGGCAAGCACTATCAGGACATCCAGACGCGCGTTCCCTCGATCAATGCGGCGAAGGAAGCCCTCGGCTGGGAACCCAAGACCGACCTCGCCACGGCGATCCGCCTGACCCTCGACTACCACCTCGCCCAAAAAGACCACGACCTCGGCGCGCACGGATGAGGAAATGACGTGAAAGCAGACTAAACGTGAGGCTCCCATGACTGTAATTTGGTCGCAACTTCATCGTCTAATTTACCTTGCTTCGGCGGCCAAATAGCAGATGCGTATTGGGTGTTCGTTTATCCATGTCCACAAAGTTTTTCACCAATGAGGAAGGGCGCGCTCTCATCGAAAAGATTGAGGGCATTTTTGAGCACAAACGAATCCACTTTTTGGATGTTCTAGTCGGCTATTTTCGAGCATCGGGCTATTTTCGCATTCGCCCATTTGTTCAAAAATCGGAACGCATCCGTATTCTCGTCGGAATCAATATCGACCGTTTGGTTCAAGAGGCATGGGACAAGGGACTTCAGTTTGGCGTGAATCCCGCCTCCTCGCGCGCCGAATTCCTAACGCACCTCGCAAGGGACATTCAGGAGTCCGCATACGATCGACCCGTCGAGGAAGGCATGCTCGGCCTTGTTGGTGACATTGTGGATGGCAGGGTGGAAATCCGCATTCACCCCGCGCAAAATATTCATGCCAAACTCTACATTTTTCGCGAAGAAACCAAGCATTCGCATGGTTACGGCGCGGTGATAACAGGCTCGTCCAACCTCACCGACGCCGGACTTGAGCGAAATTTTGAGTTCAATGTCGAGTTGCGTGATGACCACGATATCGAATTTGCCACAACCACGTTCGAGAAACTTTGGGACGAAGGCATCGCCATCAAGCCGGAGCATGTTCAGCAAATCAAACAGCAAACATTTTTGAACGACTCGTTCACGCCTTACGAACTGTTCATTAAATTTCTCACGGAATACTTTGGCGCGGCCATTCATTACGACCCGACTGTCCTTGAGGATCTGCCCTCTGGCTTTAAGAAGCTTTCTTATCAGGCCGATGCCGTCAACGACGGTTACGCAAAACTCCAGAAACATGGCGGGTTTTTTCTCTCCGATGTCGTCGGGCTTGGAAAAACCCTCGTGGCGACGCTCATCGCCAAGCGGTTTTATTATACAAACGGATTCGTCACCAATCACCACTCTGCGACACTCTTTGTTGTTCCGCCTGCCCTTGTCGAATACTGGGAGGAAACCATCCGTCAAATCGACCTCAAAAACACGCGCATCATCACCACTGGCAGTCTTCACAAAATTCGTCACCCGGAGGATTACGACCTCATCATCGTGGATGAAGCGCACAAGTTTCGCACCGACACTTCCGAGATGTATCGAGAGCTCCAGCGCATATGCAAATCACCCACGCGCCGCCGCGACGAATTGGGGCGTCTGTATGACAAAAAAGTTATTCTTATCTCGGCGACTCCGCTCAATAACCGGCCAAGCGACATCGCCAGCCTCGTTTATCTTTTTCAAGACAGCAAGGACTCCACGCTCGACGAAACGGCTAACCTTCAGCACTTCTTCGCACCGCTCATCAAAACCTACGACCGCCTCAAGCGCGAATCCGACCCGGTGGTTGTCCGCGAAGGCGTCCGCGCCATTTACGATCGCATACGCACACACGTCATCCAGCCGCTTACCGTTCGCCGCACGCGGCGGGATTTATGGGCGCACGACTCATACCGCAACGACATTGTCGCCCAAGGCATCAAGTTTCCCGATGTTCAGGCTCCGGAAAAAATTTACTACAAACTGCCGCCCGTCCTTGATGATCTTTACGACCGCACGATATGGTTGCTCTCGGATCCCGCCGGCGGTCTGACCTATAATCGCTACCGCGCCATCGCTCACCTCAAACCGGAAAAGTGCGCGCGTTACCAGCAGGCCAAGCGTATCTCCGACCAGCTCGCCACCATCATGAAGACGCTACTCGTGAAGCGTCTCGACAGCAGTTTTCACGCGTTTCGCAAATCGCTCGGTCGCTTCGCCACGGCCACGCGCCAGATGGTCGGTATGTTCGAAAAAGGCAAAATCTACATCGCGCCAAACCTGCCCGTTTCCGAATATCTCGCCGACGATCGCGAGGAGGATCTGCTCAAGCTCATCGCCGAGACTTCGGACACCGACCCCACGATTCAGGTATGCGAGCCTGATGATTTCGACGCATCCTTCGTCGAGGGACTCCGCCGCGACGCGAGCATATTGGAAAACCTCGTTTCAGCGTGGAACGACATCACCACAGACCCGAAGCTCGACGAATTCATTTCCCGTCTCAAATGCGGACTCTTCGACAAAAAGCTGAACCCCTCGCGCAAACTCATTGTCTTTTCCGAATCCGCCGAGACCACGGATTATCTCGTCCACGCTCTCGCAAACGCAGGCTTTGAGCGCACGCTCGCTGTCACAAGCGCGAATCGCAAGGACATGCTTCCTCTCGCCAAAGCCAACTTCGACGCCAGTGTCGCCGCCAAGGAGCAGGACAGCTGTTACGACATCCTCATTTCCACTGAAGTGCTTGCGGAAGGCGTCAATCTCCACCGCGCCAACATTGTCGTCAATTACGACACCCCGTGGAATTCCACGCGCCTCATGCAGCGCGTCGGTCGCGTCAATCGCATCGGCTCCCCGCACGCCGCGATTCATATCTTCAATTTTTTCCCCACCTCACAAGTCGAGGGCGACATCCAGTTGGAAAAGAAAGCCAAAATGAAACTCCATGCTTTCCACGCCGCCCTTGGCGAGGACAGTCAGATTTATTCCGACGAGGAATCGCCCGAAACCTTCGGCCTTTTTGAAAAAACGGTTAAGGAGGAAGTGGACGAGCGCCTTTCACTTCTCATGGAACTTCGCGCCTTCAAGGGCGAACACCCCGACCGCTTCAAGCAAATCAAGAACCTCCCCCGCCGCGCCCGCACGGGCCGCACTGATGGCACTCATTCCGGATCCACGCTTGCGTTCATTCGCAGCCATCGGCGCGATGCTTTCATCCAAGTCTCCGCCGATGGCGAGCATCAGGAACTCACATTTTTGGAAGCCGCCAGCCGCTTCCGTGCGGAACCTGCCGAAAAAGCGCGGCCGTTTCACCAACACCACCACGAGCAAGTGCAAACCGCCATCGCCCTCTTCAACAACATGCTTCAGGAAGACCTCGCCAGCGAGCAAAAGGTGGACCCGAAGCTCGGCCCCAACGAAAAAAAGGCGCTTCAACTCCTCTCCGCGCTTCGCCAAATGCCCGTCTCCTCGGAAAAGGAGTGCGCCCTGCTCGAATCCGCCCAACACGCCATCCGCGTTGGCAAATTCCAGCAACTTCACCGCGATCTCAACAAACTCCAGAAAGCCGTGAAAGGCACGCCGGTTGCCCCCTCCATCCTCCTTGAGCGCGTTGTTGCCATCCTTGGCAAGTATCCAATCGCGCCCGATGAGGAGGCACCGCCCGAAAGGCCCGGCGAACACACGCCGCGCACCGCCGTTCGCATGCCTGAAATCATCATTTCCGAATCTTTCGTCTGACACCACGCTCTCGTCACATGGACACCTCCACACTCGACCGTATCTTTGCCCAACCTTATCAACGTCATAACTGGTTCTCTGATCAGGGAATCCTCCGTCAAGTCTTCGCCTCGGATCGCGTGGACATCTTCAATCGACCGCGCCGACTTGGGGTTTCCTCCGACGTCACTCGCGACATTTGTCAGCTCGGCAGCATTACGCTTGCGGACGGCAACCGCCTCGGCCTTCTCGAAGTCGAACTCGCCTCCACTCAAACCCAAATCGCCCGCAACCGCATCGGTCTCCGCAACCTCGCTGGCAAGCTCATTGACCAAGCTACCATTCACGGTGCCCTCGCCTTCTATCATCACCCGCAAACCGCCGAATACCGTTTCAGCTTCATTTCCCGGCAATCGCGCCTCAATGCCGACGGCACCCTCACCACCGAGGAAACGCACCCAAGACGCTACTCTTACATTTTCGGCGACAACGCGCAGCATTACAAGACACCCGCGGAACGCTTCCAAAAACTCCAGTCCGCTCCGCCCACCCTCGCCTCCGTCACAGACGCCTTTGCCATCGAACCCCTTGGCAAGCAATTTTACACCGAACTCTTCGACTGGTATCAATGGGCGCTTTCAGATGAGGTTGGAATCACCTTCCCAAACGACGCCGCCACCCCCGTCGACGACCGCCACAACATTGAGGAAAACCTCATCCGCCTCGTCACCCGTCTGATGTTCGTCTGGTTCATCAAACAAAAGAAACTCGTCCCCAATGCACTCTTCGATCCCGGCACCCTTCGCGAAAAAATCCTTCGTGACTTTGATCCCCTGGGCACCAACTCCGGCAATTACTATAACGCCATTCTTCAAAACCTCTTCTTCGCCACCCTGAACAATGAAATTCCCAATCGAGCCTTCGCTATCGCGCATCGAGGCCCGAAAAACCAAGCGTCCGACTACGGCATAAAAACCCTCTTTCGCAACCCTGGCGAAGGTGCCGGCACATGGTTCAAAATTTCCAACAACGAAGTCATCAACCTATTCTCGACCATCCCCTTCCTCAACGGTGGCTTGTTTGAGTGCCTCGACAAGGACACGCCCGACTCCAAAAACCGCATTATCTATGCCGACGGCTTTTCCCGCGCCAGCGGACGCCAAAAACGCGCCTTCATACCCAACAACATCTTTTTCGACCCCAACCGCGGCATTATTCCCCTGCTCTCCCGCTACAACTTCACCATTGAAGAAAACTCGCCGAATGACGCCGTGGTCGCCCTCGACCCTGAACTCCTCGGCCATGTCTTTGAAAACCTCCTCGGCACCTACAACCCCGAAACTCGTGAAACCGCCCGCAAGCAAACAGGCTCCTTCTACACACCCCGCGAAATCGTCGGCTACATGGTGGACGAAAGCATTCGCGCCTTCCTTGCCAATGATTTCCCCAAGGAAACGCTCGATGCACTTTTTGATGAAAGCGCCTTCACCATTGGAAAAATAAAAAATCGCGATGCCATTGCCACCAAACTCCGCTCGCTAAAAGTTCTCGACCCCGCTTGCGGCTCCGGAGCCTTCCCGATGGGCATCTTAAATCGCATGGTCGGACTGCTCCAAAAACTCGAACCGGAGGCCGAGTCCGCCTACGAACAAAAACTCCACCTCATCGAAAACTGCCTCTATGGCGTGGATATCCAAACCATTGCCGTCCAAATCACAAAACTTCGCTTCTTCATCTCCCTTGTTTGCGAACAAGAGCCGACTGCCGACAAAGCCACCAACTACGGCATTCTCCCGCTCCCCAACCTCGAAACCAAATTCGCCGCTGCCAACACCCTCATTGGCATTACCGACGCCATCTCCGGCCTCCTCAGCGAACAGGACCCGAAGCTCCTGCGCTTGCGGAATGATTTGCTGGAAGTGCGCCACCGCCATTTCTCCGCCAAAACCTCCGCCCAAAAGAAAAAATACCGCGACCGCGACAGGGAATTGCGCGAGGAAATGCAAGCCCGCCTTGTCGAAATAGCCAGAAGGCCGGATGCCGAAAAAATCGCCCTCTGGAAACGCGAAATAGCCAAAATTCGAGAAAAGCAAGCATCGGTCGCCGCACCTAAAATCGTTTCCATAAAACGCCATGCCCAGAAAAATCTTTTTGGCGAAACTGAAAAGGAAGGCGACGCCCTTGATCTGACTGTTGATGCCAATAAAGAAGAACGTGAAAAACTTGATGCGCAAATCCGCAACCTTGAACGCGCAATAGGAGAAGAGGACGCCAAGGCCAGGAACACCAACGCCTTCGGCGATGCCGCCCTGCTGGTTCGCTGGAATCCCTATGACCAAAATGCCACCTCCCCCTTCTTTGATCCCAACTGGATGTTCGGCATCACCACTGGCTTCGACATCGTCATCGGCAATCCGCCATACGTTCACCTCGAAGATATAAAAGACGAAGCAGCGCGTTTATACAAGCCGCTCAACTTTGAAACTTACGAACCTCGTGGCGATCTCTATGCTCTTTTCTACGAACGTGGCTGGCAACTTCTCGGTGACAATGCTCACCTTTGCTATATTACATCCAACAAATGGATGCGTGCTGGTTACGGAGAAAGTCTTCGGAAATTCTTTTCCCAAAAAGCACATTCGAAAATACTCATAGACTTTGCTGGGCAAAAAATCTTTGAGTCTGCTACCGTTGATACCAATATTTTTCTTTTTTCCAAAGTAACCACAACTTCCAGTTCACCATCTAAAAACTTGGGTTTGCAGCAAAATGATGGTTCGCCTAATTTCGCACCCACACTTGCAGTTATCGCCACTGAGGAGTGTCGTGAAAATTTGAGCGTTTTTGTTCGCCAGCACGCTACACCCTGCCGCTTCAACACCTCCGCAAGTTGGGTCATCCTTAACCCCATCGAGCAGAGCATAAAAGCAAAGATCGAGAAAATTGGCATCCCTCTCAAAGATTGGGATGTCTCTATCAACTATGGCATCAAAACCGGATTCAACGAGGCGTTCATTATAAATGAGAACAAGCGCGCTGAGATTCTTGCAAACTGCAAAACTGACGATGAGCGCAAGCGGACCGACGAGCTAATACGACCCATTCTTCGCGGCAGGGACATCAAACGGTATTCATACACATGGGCAGGATTATATTTGATAACAACACACAATGGCGTTCCCGAAAAGGGAATGCCAAAAATTGATATTGAAAAGTATCCTGCTGTTAAAAAACACCTTGATACTTATTGGAAAAAAATCGAATCCCGCACCGATCAAGGCGACACACCTTATCATCTCCGTAGTTGTGCTTATATGGAGGATTTTTCTAAACCGAAAATCATATGGATTGAGTTAGTTGATAGACCCAGCTTTGCTTTCGATGAAACTGGAGTTGTTATAAACAATACCGTATTTTTTATTGTTGGGAAAAATATTCATTTTATTTTAGCGATAACGTCCGGAATCTTGCGCACATTTTTTAAAGCTATAGCAGCGGGGGACTACTCCCGATGAACCAAAAAACTGAAAACCCAGATGAAGGC